>JBJEFS010000023.1:0-17746 GCA_051874325.1 Anaeroplasma sp. | reverse complement strand
TAATCTTTAATATATTAAAGTATATATATGAATCTTTTTTTGTGATATAATTTGAAAAGAAAGGATTTTTATATTTCTATGAATATAACATTTGAAAACGTATCTTTTAAATATATAGATAAAAAGATTTTAAACAATGCTTCTTTTTCAATCTCAGATACAGATAAAATTGGAATTGTTGGTGTTAATGGTACAGGTAAAACAACACTACTAAAGCTGATTAAAGAAATGGAAAAGCCAAATAGTGGAAGCATTATTAAAACAGGTGGTATGAGAATTAATTATTTGCCTCAAGAACCTTCATTTGATGGAGAAAAAGACTTACTTACGATTGTAATGGAGGAATCGACAAAGGATAATCCAATTGCTGATTATGAAGCAAAATCAATTTTATCTAAATTAGGCTTCAAGGATTATACAATTACTTCTAAAAATTTTAGTGGAGGACAGTTAAAAAGATTAGCATTAGCTAAAGTGCTAGTTACTCCATGTGATTTTTTAATACTAGATGAACCTACTAATCATTTGGATAATAAGCTTATAATATGGTTAGAAAAGTATCTTATTAAATGGAAGAAAGGATTAATTATGGTAACACATGATAGGTATTTTCTTCAAAGAGTTTGTAATAAGATGTTGGAATTAGATTTTGGTAAGGTTTATTTATATGAAGCAAATTATGAAAAATTTCTACAATTAAAGGCTAAAAGATTAGAGGATGAGGCTGCAGCTGAAAGTAAGCTTAAGTCCATTTTAAGAAACGAGCAGGAATGGATGAATAGAGGCGTGGAGGCAAGAAGAACTAAAAGTAAAAGCCGTATTCAAAAATTTGATGAATTAAGTAAAATTGAGTTTAATGAGCATAAAGAAATGGAATTTACCTCAATTTCTAGTCGTTTAGGTAAAAAACTGATTTCTATGAAAAATGGTTCTAAGGCATATGATGGTAATATTTTGTTTTCGGATTTTTCGTTTGATTTAAATCGTAATGATATTATTGGAATTGTTGGTGATAATGGTGCTGGAAAAACAACATTATTTAAAATAATTATGGGATTAGAACAACTAGATTCAGGAGAACTTATTAAAGGGGAAACTTTAAAAATAGGTTATTTTTCTCAACATATGGATGCGGTTAATCCCAATATAAGAGTTATAGATTATATTAATGAATATGCTAGCTTAATAGAGACGTTAGAGGGAACAATATCCTCATCAGTATTATTAGAAAGATTTTTATTTAATTCAGAATTGCAGTATACAAAGATTAAAATGCTATCAGGTGGTGAAAAAAGAAGATTACAATTAGTTAAGGTTTTAATTGGGAATCCAAATATTTTATTGTTCGATGAGCCAACAAATGATTTAGATTTATATACTTTAGAGATTTTAGAGGATTATTTATTAAATTTTGCAGGACCTATTTTAGTTGTAAGTCATGATCGTTACTTTCTTGATAAAATATGTAATAAATTATTTGTGTTTGATAATGGACACATTGTTGAATCTAATTTGAGCTTTTCTGATTATATTGTTCAAAATGAAAATATGGTAGTAAATAATGAAAAAGATATTAAGAATTATAAAAATACCTCTAAAATGTCTGCTTCACTACGTAATGAACTAGAAAAAATTGAATTAGATATTCCTAATTTAGAAAATGAAATAAAAAACTTGAATGAACTTCTAGAAAAGGAAACTACTGATTATAAAAAAATTATGGAATTACAGGAGAAAATTGCAAATTTATCAGATGAATTAGATAGAAAAATGGAAAGATATTTTGAACTTGAAGAGATTAAGCAATCATATAAGAGGTGATTAATGATGTTTATTGATGTTACAAATATATATATTACTACTAATAGATTAATTCTAAGACCATGGAAATTAACAGATATAAGCGATTTCTATGAATATGCTAGTGTACCAGGGGTTGGTGAAAATGCTGGTTGGAAGCATCATGATAATATTGAAACTAGTAGAAGAATTTTGGATGACTTCATTGCTAAAAAAGAGATTTTAGCAATTGTATTTAAAAGTAATAATAAGGTTATTGGCTCTCTCGGGATTCATGATATTAAGCCTGAATTTATTAGCCGTGAAAATGGTAAGGAAATAGGTTATGTTTTAAGTAAAGAATATTGGGGTTTGGGATTAATGACTGAAGCTGTTAAGGAGGTAATAAAATATTTATTTTTTAAAACAGAATTAGATTATCTTTTATGTGGTCACTTTGTTAGAAATGAAAGATCAAAAAGGGTTATTATAAAAAACAATTTTAAGTTTTATAAGGAGGTTGATTATAAAACTTTAATAGGAAGTATTGAAAAAACTAATCTTTATTTATTAAATAAAAGCGATTATTTAGAATCTATTGAAAAAATTCAATTGTTTGATAAAAACTTAAGACCAGTTGATAAATGGATATATAGAGGTACTGAGGTTCCTATAGATTATTATCGTGGTGTGGTTGATATAGTAATTAAAAATATAAAGTATAATAAATATTTATTGACACTTAGAGATAGAAATAAGGAAACATATCCTAATTGCTATGAAACTACAGGAGGATCAATTTCATACTTGGAGGATTGCTATTTGGCAGCTAAAAGAGAGATAAAGGAAGAAACAGGAATTGATGCTCCTTATATTAAATATATGTATAATATAATTAAAGATAATGTAGTTTATTTTGAGTTTTATTGTGAAACAGAATGTGAATTGGATTCAATTGTTTTACAAGCTGGAGAAACATCTAATTATCTATGGCTAGATATTAATGAGTATTTGAAAATGTGGAATAGCGATATAGTGGCTGCTTCTCAAAAGGTAAGAATAAGTAAGATATTAGAGAAATTGAGGAATTAGTATGGAAGAATTTTTAATAAAGAGACAAAGACAAAATATAATAATTGGTTCTATTATTTATATAGTTATTGGTACTTTAATTACATTAGCATCAATATTTGCATTTGATACCTTGGTAAACATATTCTTTACTTGTATTGGACTAGCAATAATAGTAATGAATTTATTGCCATTTGTGATTGCTTGCTATGGAATAGCAAAAGATAAAAGATATTTATTTGATTTATTATCTTCGATTATAGCTATTGTATTTGGCTGCTTATTTATTTTTAAGCATGATACGGCCATTACAATTATTTCTGCAGTATATTTAATTTTATTACCTATTGTAAGAATTATTATTTCAAAAAATATGCTTGAACAATTAAAAAAAGAGCTACCACTATTTTTAGTAGCAGTATTAATGATTTTTAATGTTATGCATGCTGTATTAAGAGTTGTTTTAATTATTGTAGGGGTTTTACTTATTATATATGGATTATATATGTTAATTAGATGTTTATTAAAGAAAAATAATAGAAATGATAAAAATCCTCATGACCGTATAGTAATAGATGCTGATGTAAATGAATTATAGATAAAATGTAAAACAAATTTGACATTTTCATATGTATTTGTTATAATAAGTCGAAATATAAGAAAAAATATATCAAAATATGATATTATCATAGGGAGAATAGTATGCCAAAGATCACAGTTATGACAGATAGTAATAGTGGTATAACTCAAGCAGAAGCAAAGGAACTTGGAATAAAGGTTATTCCAATGCCTTTTACTATTGATGGTGAGGAATACCTTGAGGATATAAATTTAACACAAGAAAAATTTTATGATTTGCTTGAAAGTGGTGCTAATGTATCAACGTCTCAACCATCGATAGGTTTTGTAAATTCAGTTTGGGATGAAGTATTAAAGGAATATGATCAAATAATATTTATTCCAATGTCTAGTGGTTTATCAAAAACATGTGAGTCAGCAATGCTATCAGCTAAATCTAATTATGCTGGTAGGGTATTTGTTATTGACAATCAAAGAATATCAGTTACTCAAAGACAATCTGTTCTCGATGCTATTGAGTTAGTTAAATTAGGAAAAACAGCTGAAGAAATTGAAAAAATATTAATTGACACTAAAATGGATTCAGATATTTTTATAATGGTTGATACATTAAAATATTTGAAGCAGGGTGGAAGAATTACTCCTGCCGCTGCGGCACTTGGTGGACTTTTAAAAATAAAGCCTGTTTTATTGATAAAGGGTGAAAAGCTAGATAAATTTAGAATGAGAAACAGGACATTAGAAAATGCAAAACGTATAATGCTTGATGCTTGTAAAGCTCAAATCTATGGATACATGAAGGATATAGATGGTCGAGTAGATAATGTTCATTTAGAGGTAGCATATTCAGGTACTGATAACTCTGATGCTTTAGAATTTGTTAAAATGATTCAAGAGGAATTTCCAGGACAAGAGGTTGTGTGTCAACCATTGTCTCTTTCTATATCATGCCATATAGGTCCAGGCTCATTAGCAATGGCAATTGTAAAGGGTATTGTTTAAGAATATGAAAGCATATTGATGATTAAGTGATAGCACTTTTCATCGATATGCTTTTTGTTTTATAGCTTTTATTATATGATTAGATTAAACAATGTCTTTTTTCTTTTGTATTATTATTATTTTTATAGTATAATAAAATTTGTACGAGGTGATTATTTGTGGCGACTAGGAAATTGCACCCTTATATTTATATAATAATTACTTTTATTTGCGTAATACTTGTAGGAACAATTGCCTTAGCTTTACCTATTTCATCTTCAACTGGTAAAAGCTTTGGGTTTGTAGATTCTTTGTTTATGGCAACTTCAGCTGTTTGTGTAACTGGTCTATCAGTCATGGAAAATGGGTTGAGTGCTGATATGTCAGTTTTTGGAAAAATTGTGATGGTTTTATTAATGGAAATAGGTGGTTTATCCTTTATTACTATAGCTGTTTTTTTCTTTACTATAATTGGAGCTAAGATAGGTGTTAGCAATAGATATTTATTAAGAGAATCTCTTAATCAAAATTCAGTCAATGGTATTTTATCTTTAGTAAGAAGAATAATTTTTATTTCCTTTGTTATTCAATTGATTGGAACTATTATTAACTGGTATCCGATTTATGAGTATTCTGAATACTTATATCCAAATGACTCATTTAATATTTTAAGATCATTGGGGATATCAATATTTCATTCAGCTGCGTCATTTAATAATGCTGGTTTTGATATTTTTGGTAATAATAGTATGGAAAATTTTGCAAGTACTACTAGCTTTATTTCTAAATCAAGTATTTTGATTATTAATTCTACAACGATGCTGTTGATTATTTTTGGAGGCATTGGCTTTGTAGTTTTAGATGATGTAATGAAGCATAAAAGATGGAAAAAGTTAAATTTGCATTCTAAAATTACAATTATAATTACCTTATTGTTAATTTTGTCAGGTGCAATTTTAATAAAGTTAACTAGTAATATGGGTTGGTTAGAGGCATTTTTTTCTTCAATAACTTCACGTACTGCAGGCTTTGCAACATATGATATGAGTAAATTAGTAAATTATCCGGCAACATATATTATAATTGTTTTGTTAATGCTTGTTGGAGCTTCTCCTTGTTCAACAGGTGGTGGTATTAAAACAACCACTTTTGCTGTAATTGTTTTAACTATTTTTTATTTTTCTAGAGGTAAAAAAACAAAAGCCTTTCATAGAAGAATTAGAGATGATCAAATATTTAAAGCCTTTGTTCTTGTAACTATTGTTGTATTAATAATATTTGTTGGAGCCTTTCTGGTTTCAACAATTCAACCAGAATTGGGTATTGAAAAAATAGTTTTTGAGGTTGTTTCAGCGTTTTCTACAACAGGACTTTCAATGGGTATTACAACTCAATTAAATTCTTTAAATAGGCTAATACTTTGTGTTTTAATGTTATTTGGTAGATTAGGACCATTGACAGTTATTGGAGTTGTAAATAAGAATTGGATGACTGATACTAAGGAGCAAATACAATATATCGAAGAGAGTGTGATTATAGGATGAAAAAGAGTTTTATTGTAATTGGATTGGGAAGATTTGGATCAAATGTCGCAAAGGCACTTGCTTCAATGAATTGTGATGTACTTGCAGTGGATATTGATGAAGAAAGTGTTTCTTCAATAGCAAAGCATATTTCTCACTGTGTTATAGCTGATGCTACTAAGCAGAGTGTTTTATCTGAATTAGGTGCCGCTTCTATAGATCATGCGGTTGTAGCGATTGGTAATAATCTTCAAGCATCCATTTTAACTGTTCTTAATTTAAAAAAGCTTGGCGTTAAAAGAATAACAGTTCGTGCTGATGAAGAAGGTCATAAGGAAATTTATAAGCTTTTAGGTGCAACAGAGGTAATTCTACCAGAGGAAGTTTCAGCAATATCTATTGCTAACCAAATTATAAGTGATTCTATTTTAGATTATTACCAAGTGGCAGATGATTTTGCAATTGTAAAAACTATTGTTGGTGAAAAATTTGAGCAAAAGCCATTAATAGATTTAGATATACGTAATTGCTTTGATGTTAATATTGTGGGTATCATTGATAAAGATAATCAATTCTTTATTCCTAGAGGTACTGACGTTTTAAAACCAAAAGATGTTGTTGTGGTTGTTGGTAAAAAACAAAATATTAAAAAATTTGATTCTTTTTTAAATAACTAAGGGTTTTATTTATGAAAGCTTTGTTAATTTATAATAATCATAGTGGTAAAAATAAAATAAAGAAAAAAATCAATAAAATAAAGATTAGTTTAGAGGACTTATACGAAATAACCTGCTTTGAATCATGTGGTGCTGGAAGTATTAGTGATTTTATTATTGTTAATGGTAGCAATTATGATATGATTATTGTGGCAGGTGGTGATGGAACTATTCATGAGGCAATAAATGGGATTATGAAATTAGCCAATAAACCAGCTTTATCATTTATTCCAGCAGGAACTTGTAATGATGCAGCTAAAACACTAGGGTTTAGCAAAAAACTAAAGAAGAGTATTCAAATTATTAGAGCTAACAAAACTACAAAGCTTGATGTATCGTTTATTAATAATTCATATTTTTTATATGGACTTGCGGCAGGATCGTTATCTGAAATAAGCTATAAGGCTCCGCAAAAGTCTAAAATTTTATTCGGAAAGTTCGCATATTATTTATATATTTTTAAGGCACTAAAGGATGCTAATCCAATAAGTATTAATATTAAAGCTGATGATGTTGAGTATTGTGGTGATTATTCACTCTTTCTTGCGACTAATTCTAGATATTTAGCAGGTTTTCCTTTAAAACGTAAAAAAGAAGATAATTTATGTCTAAATGATGGAAAGCTAAGAATAATTTTAATTAGTAATAAAGCAAAATTGATTAACTTAGTCTTATTTGCTAGATTCTTAATATTTGGTCAATATGATACAAAGGATATAAAGGTAATTGATGCGAGTAAAATTGAAATTACCTCAATAAATTCAATAGCTTATAATACAGATGGTGAATTTAATTCGAATGAAAAAAAGATAGAAGTAGAAGTAATACACAATGCTATCAATATAATTACAAATGAAGAAATAATAAAAAAGTATTTTAAATAGAATAAAAAGACTGATTTATATGCATACTATACTTGGTGGTTACCATGTATAAAAGCATTTCAAAAATTAGTCTTTTTTCATTTATAGTTTTATATAATTATACAATTTTACGATTATTTATTTTTTCTGATTTTTATAATAATTATGGATTATCAGGATTAATACCAGTATTAATGGCATTAGCTTCGATTACTATTGTATATATTTTTTTACCTAAAAAAATATATAATTATGATTTTTATCAGAGTTTTATTAATTCAAAGTTTAAATATATTTTTAGGCCTATTTTATTTCTTAGGGCCTTTTTAGGTTTGTTTTACTCTTCTTATTTATTAATGAGTATGTTTTTTCCTTCTAAGTTTTTATTAATTTATATTGGATTTTTAATTGTATCTTTATTAATATCCAGAGATAAACCAAGTGATATCATTGAAATCGCAACTCTATTTGGTATATTAGGTTTATTTTTGTATTTTTTAGTTTTTCTAAGCTTTATTAATATAGATTTTTCATTAATTAGTTTTCAATATGGAATAAAAATTGATTCTATTTTTTTGATAATAGCCTTTATATTAGACAATTTAATATATTTTTTAGCAGATAAAGAAAAGCTTAAATTAAATAAAATGGTTGTTATCCTTGCAGTTTTTTTCTCTTTTCTTCTTTTTGGATTTGAATTTGTTCTTTTAGTGTTAACATGCGGTGATGTTTTATTTGCAAATGATCCATTTGTAGGATTTATATTATTAACTATTCAAACAGTGTCTAGATACTTGGGTAATTTTAAATACATATATGCTTATTTAATTATAATCACAGGAGTATTTAAGTTTTCATTTTACTTAGCTTTATTAAATGATATAAAGCCATCTATTAAATCTTCATTACTATATTTTATCATTTTAGTTATATTAGGAATTGGTTTAATAGAATATATAAAAAAAGATTCTGGACAGATTCAGTTTATATCTATAAGTCTAATTATTGCAACAATTTTATTAGCAATTTGGATGTTTAAGGAGGCATATAATGTTAGACTTTATAAAAAATAATAAAGATGTTGTTTGTACAGAAACAGATGCAAATTGTACAATTTGTTATCAAGAACAATTATGTAATATACTAGAATTTATGAAGGATTTTTTTAGTGTTATTGATTCTAATAAATCTGAAAAACTTTCCACGTTATTTCCAGGAATTTGTCAAGAAATTGAATATGATGAAAGATTAATCGAACAGCTAGTTTTTTCGGGATTGTTAGTAGCTTATCGAAATAAAGCATATTATTCATTTGATTTATCTAAGACACCCTCAAGACAAACTAGTGATTCTATAGTAGAAGCAGAGGGCACATTTCAATCTAGAGACGGCTTTGTTGAAAATTTTAAGGATAATATCGCTTTAATTAGAACCAGAGTAAAAGATTCGCGACTTCAAATTAAAAGCATTACAATAGGTCGAAGAAGCAAAACAATTGTCTCCCTTTTATCAATTAATGATATACATAATGATATAATTTTAAAAAAAATAATTAATAGGTTAGAATCAATTGACGTTGATGCGATTACTAGTATGGATGATATTGCTGTATATTTTTCTAAAAAAGGATTGTTTCCATCATATCAATATGTAGGTAGTCCGGATTTAGCAGCAAGAAGATTATACAATGGAGAGTTTTTAATTATAGTTGACAGGCTATCAATTGTGTTAGTTATACCTGTGAATATTAGTATAACCAGCAGAATGGCAATAGATAATTTAAATATTCCTATTTTTACGTTTTTAGAAAGATTATTTATTGTTTTATCTTTATTAATATCAACGGTTTTCTTAGGCCTATTTTCCTCGGTAACTAGCTTTCAAAGTGATAGTCTTTCGTATGCATGGTTATCAATCTTAAAGGTTATCCAAAAAGGGGTTGTTTTCCCAATAATATTTGAGATATTAATTGTTATTGGCTTATTTGAATTAATTTATTTGATAGGCTTTAGACAGTCGAAAATCACTTTGTCATCTACTGTAGTATTGATAGGTGGATTAATTATTGGTGAAAATTTAGTAACTAGTGGAGTATCAAGTGTATTTGTGATTACATTTGTTGCTATTGCCTTTTTAATGAGCTTTTTTGTTAGCAATAATTCAACGGTTTTAATGTCCATAAGCACGATTAGATTGATTATATTGCTAGCATCATTTTATTTGGGTCTTTTTGGCATCGTTTTGGCTTCCATAATAATTGTTTATTTAATGTATAATCAAAAATGCTTTGGAGTCCATTATTTTTATCCATTTATACCATTAGATTTATCAGGAATAAAAAGGTTCTTCATGTCTAATTCAAGTATCAAGAATAAGGTTAGAGATGAAGAATTGAAAATAAAGAATAAATATAGAAAGGATATAAAATGAAAAAGCTATTTCTTTTACTTATATTACTAATCTTAACCTCGTGCTCAAGCACAACAGTAATCTATAGAAGCTTATATATTGCGTCTATTGGCTTTGATTTTTATGATGATGAATATACTGGATATTTTTTACTTCCAAGTAGCTTAGATGTAGGTGCTAATAATACCTCTGATGAAGGAGAATCTAACATTGCGATTGTAAGTGGAGATAGTCTTATTGAAGTATTCAATAAATTAAATAATTCATCGTCATTAACTATAAATTATAAGCATATTTCAACTCTAATTTTAAATACTTCAATTTTAAATGAAAAGAATATTGAAGATTTAATATCATTTATTATTAATTATGTTGAAATTGACTTCAATTTTTATGTTTTTATTACTGAAGATAACATAAAAAAAATATACGAGGTTAAGAATCCCAATAAAGAGGGTTTGTTAGCAACGATATTAATAGATCCCGTGAATTTAGATTATAAAGGTTATACTGCAAAACCAATACATTTTCTTAATTTCTGTCGCGATTATTATAATAATAAAACAATTTGTATTCCTTTACTTAAAGTAGAAAAGGTATGGAATGAGGATGACCTGTTAAATGCTAATAGCGTAGTTTTTTATAATCATAATCTTTATGATACACTAGATGGAAAGGATTATATGTTTTTTAATTCAGCAGATAAAATAGAGTTTAATATTAATAACAATGCAATTATTTTCGTTGATTATAAATATAAATTAAAAAAGAAAAAAACAGAGATAAGAATTGAATCGGGCTGTAGTGTAACTAAAGATGAAGAATTGTCGATGATTGAAGAGGAAATTAAAAATAAAATAATAAGCTTAGTTGAAAATTATAAATATATTGATTTTTTAAATTTAAAATACTATGGTTACGATTATGATGATTTAATTGTAAATGTAAAGCTTTATGAATTAATTACAAAATAAATAGCCTATGAAAGTAAATTTATGATAAAATAATGATAGATTTACTTTGTATTTGGAGGCTCTATGAAAAAATTAAACGTAATTGTAAAGGATAAATATACATTAGTTTTAAAAGAAAATGGTGAAATTGATGATTATATTGATTTAAAATCTTTAACAAGTATAGATACTAATGTGATTGAAAAGCTAATAGATGATGGAAAAGATCAAATTTACGAAAAGAAGTTGAAGGAATACTCATATATTATTAACTTGGAAAAAAATCAAGAAATTGATGAAATAAAAAAAGGATTTGTACAAAAGATTAATGAATTAAATAATATAATAGAGATTGAACAAAGGAAAAAGGAAAATGAATTAAATCTATTAAAAATTCAACTTGAAGCAGATTATAAAATAAAAATTGATGATTTGAATAATACAATTAAAAATTATGAAAAACTAAAAGAATCCGAATTAACGGCTAAGGAAAATGAATATAAGCTATTAATACAAGATTATAAAAGCAAATATAATGATTTAGAAAGTAAAAAGAATTTAGATATTGAAAAATTAAATAGTAGAATAAATAGTATTGAAGAAAATCAAAAGATACAGTTAGAAAATGAAAAACTAAGACTTGAAGCTTTCTATAGTAAGCAAATAAAAGATCTGAATGATAAGATTACTGATATGGAACTAAAAACTGAATTATCAATGAAGCAAAAAGAATTAGACTTCACTAAAGCTTTTGATGATATGAAGGCATCTTATGAACAAAAACTACAGGAGAAGGAAAATGCTTATTTATTACTTCAAAGACAAAAAGCTGCTTTAAATATTAAACAAACAGGTGAAGATTTAGAGACATGGTGTAATCGTGAGATGTTGTCTTATATGCAAAATGGTTTTGCAAATTGTACCTGGAAAAAAGATAATGATGTTGTTAGTGATGGTGATGATAAAGCTTCAAAGGCTGATTTTATTTTTAAAGTTTATGCTTCTAATGATCATAAACAAGAAGAGGAGCTTACATCTGTTTGTCTTGATATGAAGGATGAAAACCCTGATTCAGTAAATAAGAAAACTAATGAATTTTATTATAAACAATTAGATAAAAATAGAAATAAAAAGAATTGTAAATATGCAGTTCTAGTTTCAAATTTAGAATTGGATAAGCCTAATGATTCGCCTATATTTAGAGTAATTGAATATCCAGATATGTATGTTGTACGACCAGCATATATGATGACATTTTTAAATCTTATAACATCTTTAACTGTAAGATTTCAAACATTAGTATTACAAGGAAATAAAGAAAAATTAGAATTAATGAATTCTATCAAATTAAAAGAAGAATTTGATGATTTAAAGCAAAGATATTTAGATAAGCCTTTAGAACAATTAGCTACACATTTGTCTATAATAAGGGAACAAGGTGAAGGCTTACGTAAGATTAGTAAAAAGATAGAGGATGAATGTGATTTTATTACGAAAAATTATTTAAATAATATCATTAATAAGCTTGATAAATTTGATATTGAAATTAGAAGATCATATAAGAGAAATAAGATAAGTGATTAATCAATTTTTTTATCAATAAAAAAAGTGGCTTAAAGCCACTTTTACATTTTAATAATGGCAGGGGCGGAGAGAATCGAACTCCCACGGATGGTTTTGGAGACCACTACAATACCATTATGCTACGCCCCTATTTACAATCGATAGATTAATAACAAAATAAAAATTAATTATATTTGAAATAACGAACTAGGTATGCGGATAGTGTTATTTGAAGACCAAAGTGTCGTCTTGACACCATATCCCCTAGACTTTTTTAAGTATATCATAACTATTTTTGTTTTTCAAGTGTAAAATTTAGATAATAATTATTTTGGTATTTTTTTCCTTTATTATTGTAAAATTAATTAAAAGAATGTAAAATTAAGTATATTACATAATATAATGTATGGAGGGGAATATATTGTGACAATTATTAGTGGATTAATAATATGGATTCCTACAATTATTTTTTTAATTTTTTTAATTTTAGGTTTTTTATTTGGATTATGGAGAGGTTTAAGAAAAAGTTTAATACTAGCTATTCAAGCTTTAGCTGCCTTTTTAATATGTTTAATTTTATATTTTGTTATTGTAAAAAATGCTCAAACTGATTATTATGTTGTTTCAATTGCTAATAATTTAATGGGAGAGAATTATCTACAATCATTATTTGGTGTTTCTAATGATGCTCAATCTTTTAAAGAGATTTTAATCGAGTTTATACCTAAAAATATGGATTATGGAGAGGGTTTAGCTTTAGTTGTTAAGGATAATGGAGCATATTTAGGTTCTTTGGTTAATTTAGTATATCATATTGTATTTGCTATTATTTGTGCAATTTTATATTTAGTTTTAATTTTCGTTCTTTATATTATTTATTTGATTTTCTATCCAGAAAGAAGACATAAGGCAAAGTATAGAGCAAAGTTTCTTTCTAACAAAACCTCCAAACCATATAAAAAGAGGGCTTTGTTTGGAGGCATTATTGGAATGTCGAGAGGTTTAATTTCTGGTTTTGTATGTTTAAGCTTTATTGGTACATTATTTTTTATAATCTCTGGTGGAATAAGTGACAAAAAAGATAATCAATCAATTGACATTGATAATAATTATTACTCAATTTATAATTCTATTTCAGATTATGGTTCTAATGGTATCTTTAAAATTTTAAATACTATCAAAAATAAGGATGATATTCCATATTATGTATATGTTGCTGATATAGTATTTCAGGGTGAATATAAAGATCCTGAAACAGGCTTAGAAGCTAATATTGTTTTATCAAGGGAACTTGGAGCATATACAAAGTTTGCGAGACAAACCTTTAATTTGGTTTTAAAATATGATGATGAAAAGATTATAAATAGAATTATTTTAGGAAATGAAAATTTAAATATAATGGATGAAATTGTCAAAATCATAGGAAAAGAAGAATTTCAAAATGAGTTTTCAGTACTGATAGATGAGTTTAATGCAGGCACATATTTTATTAATTTTGGTCTATCATTAGTAGATTCAATTATTAATCATATTGATGAATTATCTTTGAATTTTAATGATGACATTTTAGAACCAATCAAAATAATGTTTAAAAAAGGCTATAAATCTCCTTATATACCAGAAGATTTAAATAATGATAATCCTGCCTGTATAAATGCTTCAGCTTTATTAACTGAAACTGATGCTAAGAATTTAGTTAAAGCAGTTATTTCAATTTTGTCAATTGAAAAAGTTGAAGATACTACTAAAACAATTCTTACTTATTCAGAACAAATTATTCCTGCAATAAGTAATCTTTCTATTCTATCTAATGAAAGAAAGGAACAAATAAATCCTGTTTTAGAAAGAATGTATTCCTATATAGCTAATAAATACTTGAATTCTATAGGTAATTCAGATGATAATTCTGAAGAAATTAGTATTTCATATATGGCTAATATTGTAGAGAAGAATAATCAAACAATAGATTGGGTCAAGGAGATTAATTCACTATTAGATTTATCATATAATGCAATAACTCTTGCTAATAATGCTTATTCTGAAGTTCCAAAAGATGATAATGAAGAAAATTCTGAAAGCAAGAATATGACAAGTATTATAGTTGATATTTTATTTGATATCTTTGATGAAAGCAAAGAAAACTATAATGAAAATGTCACTGCCTATAACGAAATCAAAAATGATTTATCTAATTCATCATTGTTATCTTTGGTTATGTCTGAGACAAATGCGTATAAGATTTTAGAACAATCACTAATTGGTCTAATCCCTCAAATTTATTTATCACCTAATATTTCATATATGAATGTATTAGATGAAAATGGTAATGTTATAGAATATGGTGAAGTATATAATTTGCTAACTACACTTCAATGCTTATTAGAAAATGATAGCACAAAAGACGTGGTTAATATTTTATTAGATTCAAATAATTTAGATTCTTATACAATGCTTACAACTATTAAGAGTTTAACTAATTTATTAAATTATTACGATGGGGATAATAAACAAGTTATTGATTATTTATTAGAATCTAAAATAATTAGTTCAATTTTATCTGGGTTTATCTTTAGCTATCGTAACATTGATGCTGGATCATTTGAAATAAGCATTTATATACCAGATAATATGATTGTTATTGAAAATGGAGTAAAAGTAAATTTAATAGAAAATAGTTCACTAAAGCAATTGTTTGTTGAAATACCTTCCTTAATTGATGTTTTAACTCCATTCTTAGATGAAAATGATACTACTAACTATAATAATATTAATTCCTTATTCTCAAGACTTACATATAATGATGGAAATGGCTCTTTACTTGAAAAAATATTAACAAGTAAAATTGTTGAAGGAACTTTAATTAATATAGTTTCTAGTATATTATTACAACAGGATTTAAAAGAATATTTTGTAATACCAAGTCAATTATTAAAGGCTGATGGAGACATTAATGTTGAAGCGTGGATTGAAATTAATGAGCTGTTTAATATTGTTAATGCTGTTGCGACACTAGACATTTCCTTTGAGGATACTTCTAGTATTTTAAATTCAGTATTATCAATTAATGAATCAACGCAAAATCCAGAATATCCTGAAGAAACCAGACTAGATGTTATTTATCTATCAGAAGTAATTAAAGCATCCTTAACTCATATGATATCATCATCAAATAGTGATAGCATTATCTCTATACCAAATGACGCTTATGAATTATCTTTACTTGGTAATCAGGTCGTTTCTAAGAATGAAATTGGAAAAATGATTGAATCCATTAATGCATTACAAATTGATTTAAATAATATGGACTTCACATATATAGCATTAAACAATGATGTTGTCTCTTCAGTTAGCTCTTCAAAGATTATTAGATCAACAATGACAAATATGCTGAGCACTGATGAATTAAAAGCATCTTTAATTATTCCAGATGCTGTTAAGGAAGGTGCTGGATATATAAGTGAAGCTGAAATGACTAATTTATTAACTAGTTTAGTAGAGAATAAAAATGATTTATTTTTAGAATTTGATCCTAATAATGTTGAAAAGGTTAAAATATCTTCTGTGAATGTAGACGGTATTACAGTTAATGTTTTAAATAATATAATGGATAGACCAGATGATAAACAATCTATTATTTTAAATTCTACAGTTATTGTTCAATTGGCATCTGTGGCTGGTACTTCAGGATTAATAATGCCTTCAGACTATGTAACTGGTGCTTCAATTAAGGCTGATGATGAAAATGAATCCATAATAAGTGACTATTATAATAATATTTGGATAGTAAATAATGAAATGATAAAGCTATTGGAAGTATTAAATGTCTTACTTCCTTCTGAAATGCTAGACAAAACAATAACAAATATTAGTCAAGAGGATTTAACTGATGATTTATCATCATTGAATTCGATTGTTTCTGGAACAGATACAAAGCTTGATATATGCTATAATTCAGTTATAATGAAAGCAACAATGACTAAGTATTTAGATGAAACAATGAGGATAATGTCAATAGAAAGTGAATTCTATAATAGTGATGCAATTAAAATCTATGATTTAAATCATAGTGGAAATGATGAGTATTTATTCTATATAAAGGATGAGGTCTCAGAACTAATTACATCAGTTAATACTTTAGAGTTGAATTTAAAAGAATTTGATACAGAGGATATTAAAACTAATATTTTTAATATGTCTGAGGAAAATATTAATGTTGTTAATAGTTCTAAAATCGTAAAATATGCTATTGGTAAAGAGTTAGACAAGGTATTAACTGAGATTACAAATAAAGATGTACTGGATTATTCTCATGAGAATATTGTTGTAGTAAATGAACAGGAATATAAAGGATATAAAAGTGAGAGCATTTACTGTATGATTAATTCGATTAAGGATGGATTAGGCATAACAAATCTAAATAATTTAAATTCATTTGATTATAATGACATTTCTAATATGGACATAAGAAAATTATATGAATATAATTCATACATAGTATTAAATATAATGTCTGAAAAATTGAATACTATTTTAAATAATAATTCTGTTATTGTTAATCATAATAGGGCTCTTTATAAACCTGAAGTTTTTAGTAGCAGTGATGCTAAGTTTTATCGTGAAAATGAATTGCTTGCTTTACAATTAATCGGTGGAAATTCCATAGATTCCTTTGATATTGGTAATATAGATTTAGGTAATACTGATGAAATATCCAAATCATTTATAGTTAATGCAACAATAACTAATCATTTATCAAAGCTTTCTAATTTGATTTTACCTGATAATAATTATGATTCAGAGGAAAAACTAATAGTTGATACTAATGAATTTAAATTATTGTTAGATGCAATTGATAGTATTCCAGGTGTAAATATGTCAAATTTTGAATTTGATAGTATTAAACCTAGTAGTATAAGTAATCCTGATGTCTTAAGTAGAAGTTTTATTATGCGAACAAATATTTCTTGTAAAATTGATTCAAGTGGCAAAGATGAAATTTATATGAATTCAAATAAGGTATTTGAGCATAAAGTAGCATATTATTCTTCAAGTTCTTCTGGATTTGTATTAGAAGAAGGTAAATATCAATATGTGATTGTTGAAGAAGAAATAACGAATATATTTAATTCACTAATGATTCTTAGTCCAAATAGTTTTGATGTTTCTATTGATATTTCTAGTTTGATTAATCTTTTATCAATTGAAGAAAATGGTGTTGCAAAAACTGATGCTAAAAATCTTGATATAATATTAAATTCAGAATTTATGAGAATTTTAATTAGTGAATATCTATTATCCTTAACACTTGG
>JBJEFS010000022.1:0-4022 GCA_051874325.1 Anaeroplasma sp. | reverse complement strand
GTTTATGTATTAACATCATTAAATAATTAATACAAATATATTATACGAGGAGAAGCTTTTTATTGCTCCTCCTTAGGATCTTTATATCCCATTAGTTCATGATATCTAATTTTCATTAAAAGGGTAATTTTTTTAGCTGCAGCATGAGAAGGTAATGTTTCGCCTTTTCTATATTTTCTTACTGTAGCTTCATCTACGCCAATAACATCACCAAATTGTTTGTTAGTGTAATTATTATCAATTATGAATTTATCTATCATTTCAGCACATGAAGTTATCATTGCTGGATCTTCGTTTTGTTTTCTACTCACAATATCACCTAGATACATTATATTACATCTTAATTAGAATTAAAAGAAAATCGTAATAAAAAGTCGAAATAATCATTGACAATCGGCATAATAAGTCGTATTATAATAGTGTAATCGACATAACAAGTCGATTTTGGAGGCGTTTTATGAGAACGAATGATGATGAAATAAAAGAAAAATTTATTAAATGGTTTGGTGAAGAAAAATGGGAAGAGGAAGAAATATTAAATGTTATCCAACATGTAATTATTGATATCAGTAATGAATATCTAGGAATAGAACCTATTCCGGTAGTTTTTGAACAGATACCTGGAAATATATCAGTCTTAGATATTCAATTACAATGTATTAAATTAAATCCTAAGTATAAGTATGACAAAGTAATTCTTGTTGCTGCAGCAGTTCATGAGCTTGAGCATTGGTATCAATTGCTTTATGTTTCTAATTGTAATACTACAAAGGCTAAAAGATGGAGGAAAGAATTAGAAAACTACATTAATGAAACCAATCCTAATTTAAATGTATTACAAGAAATTGAAATCGACGCAGAAGCTTTTACTGAAGTAATAATATTGTGTGAATTTGGCATTAAGTATCAGAATCCAGATCCTATGCTTCAAACATTAATAGAAGCTTATATTAATAACGGAAAAATAACTAGTGATAAGTAAAAGGCTATAAACTTATTATTAAAGAAAAATTGATGAGAAAGAAAGGAGTACGTGAATGAAGACATAGTAGAACAAGATTTTTCAATCTTTGAAGAAAATGAATATGAATCAAAAGCAGATGATTATGCTAAATTTTTAGCTCAAATGATTGAGAAGTATAAATCAGCATTATTAGAAAATTAATGAAAGGAGGTTGACCTTATGTATAGAGAAGGAATGAAGTGTGTTATATATGTTCGTGTTTCAACTGAAATGCAAGTTGATGGATATTCGCTTGATGGACAAAAGAATATGCTTAATAAGTTTGCAGAACGTGAAGGCTTAACAATTCTAAATGTATATGAAGATGCAGGAAAATCTGGTAAATCTATTGAAGGTCGACCTGCTTTTAAGAAAATGCTATTTGATATAGAAAAAGGATTAAAAGTTGACTATATATTAGTATACAAACTATCTAGATTTGGTAGAAATGCTGCAGATATATTGAATTCTTTAGAGTTTATTCAAGATTATGATGTGAATTTGTTATCAGTAAATGAAGGCTTAGACTCAAGCCAATCAACAGGTAAGATATTAATATCTATTCTTTCAACAATGGCGGAAATGGAAAGAGAAAATATCATTGAACAAACAATGAATGGAAGACGTGAAAAAGCAAGACAAGGAGGCTGGAATGGAGGGTTTGCTCCATACGGATATTTGCTGCAAAATGGTAAAATAGAAATAGATAAAGAAGAATCTGAAGTTATTAAAATGATATTTAATATGTATGCAGAAAAAGATATGGGAATTGAAAGGATTGCTAAAGAATTAAATTTGAAAGGTATAAGAAAGAATCCTAGACCTAATAGTACTATTGAATTATGGAGTCGAAGTCAAATTGTTTCAATATTGGATAATCCAATTTACACAGGAAAAATCGCTTTTGGAAGAAGAAAAAGAGAGAAGGTTAAGGGAAGTAGAAATGTATATAAAAGGGTAGGAACTAAAGACTATATTTTAGTTGATGGAGAACATGGAGCAATTATTACCGATGAATTATGGGAGAAAACCCAAAATAAAAGAACAGAAGTAAGAAAGAAATATTTATCTACTTGTGTAGGTAAGGAAAGAGTACATTTATTATCTGGATTATTAAGATGTCCTGAATGTGGAGGCCCAATGTATGCTAATCGTGCTAATAGAAAGACTAAGGAGGTTTTCTATTATCAATGTACATACAATAAAAGCCAAAGAGGACGTTCTTGTAACTGTAACTTGAAAATTAAAAAAGAAGATATAGAACCTTATATTATAGAGTTTTTAAAAAGGATATTTAAGAGTTCAAAATATGTAGATATGATCATGTCTCATATTGATGAATCAAATGACTCAGAATTATTAGAAACAGAAAAGAAAGAATATGAAGCTAAGCTTAAACAGATTTATGAAGCTAAAAAACAATTAGAATATGAAATAGATAATATGCCTCTTAATGTTAAGCATAGAGAAGAGAAAATAAAAGATAAGAATGATAGATTAGATTCTATATATGATACTATTGATGAGCTTCAAACCAAGATAAATGGCATTAATGTTAAAATTGCATCAAATAAATCAGGAAAAACAACTAAAGAAACTATATTTAAGGTTTTATCAGTGTTTGATGAGTTATATGATAAAATGACTGATGAGGAAAAGAAAACAGCTATATCTGGAATTATCAGTGATATAAGAGTTAGAAAAGAACCAATTAATGATAACTACATTGATGAGATTAGTATTTCATTTAATCCAAGTGATGATACTTTTAAGCCATTAACAATAAAAGCTGATATGCTAGATAATTGGAGAAAACCATCTATTCAAGAAGATAATATTGAAAATCAAAAGATTACATATAAGATGATCCAAGAATATATAATGAATAAATATACCCTAAAGATTTCAAGTAATTATATTGCTGAGGTTAAAAGAAATCACGGTATTAACATGATTAATGATAGAACTAAAGAGGGACAAGTAATAAAATATCCTTGTCCAAAAGAAAAAGTTTTAGCAATAGAAGATGCATTAAGATATTACAAGGTAATATAGTGTCGAAAATTTTAAGATAAATAATGAAATGAGGTTGAAAATATGATACAATTAAAACAGGTGAAAAATATGTGCATGAGTCCAGTAGTTAAGTGGGCAGGCGGAAAGCGTCAAATACTTGAAAAACTTAAAGCTAATATGCCCAAACAATTTAATAATTACTTTGAACCATTTATTGGTGGAGGAGCGTTATTGTTTGATTTAGCTCCAAAACATGCAACAATTAATGATGTTAATCAAGAATTACTTGCTATATATACATGTTTAAAGGATGATGAATTATATAAGCTTATGCTTGATGAATTAGACAAGCATGAGAATAACCATTCTGAAGAATATTATTATGAAGTAAGAGAGTGGGATAGAAATCCTAGATTTGAGCTTGAACCATTATGGAAAAGAGCAGCTAGAGCTATCTATTTAAATAAGTCTTGTTTTAATGGTTTATATAGAGTAAATGCTAAAGGTTACTTTAATG
This sequence comes from Anaeroplasma sp., assembly GCA_051874325.1. Taxonomy (GTDB): domain Bacteria; phylum Bacillota_I; class Bacilli_A; order Acholeplasmatales; family Anaeroplasmataceae; genus Anaeroplasma. The sequence goes on along the minus strand of JBJEFS010000022.1, from coordinate 486 downwards.
TTCCATCAGCAAAGAAGGAAAAGGTTGTAACTTACTGCAAAGAAAACATGGAAGAAATTCATGAATACTTTAGAACTGATAATGTTACTATTTTAAGTGGTGACTTTGTTGAAGCTACAAGAAATGCTCGTGAAGGAGATTTTGTTTATTTTGATCCACCTTACGATACATGGGAAGATAAAGAATCATTTACTGCATATTCTAAATTTGATTTTAATAAAGATGATCAAAGAAGATTGGCACAATGTTTCAAAGACTTAACAAAAAGAGGTGTTAAGTGTATGTTATCTAATCATAATACAGCATTTATTAATGAATTATATGATGGATTTAACATTCAAGTAATTCAAGCTAAAAGAATGATTAATGCAAATGCATCGGGTCGTGGTGCAGTTGAAGAGGTAATTATTACGAATTACTAGAAGGAGTATAATTGTTAATCAGCAATTTATTTATTAGAAATATTAATCTAAATAATCAAAATAT
>JBJEFS010000021.1:0-4028 GCA_051874325.1 Anaeroplasma sp. | reverse complement strand
CTTGACTGTTAATCAAGGTGTCGTAAGTTCGAGTCTTACAGCGGGCGCCATTTTTATGTCGTTATGATAAACGACTTTTTTATTAGATTAATATATCACATTATGATATATTTTTTTGGGAATTAAAGGAGATTTTTATGAAAAAAACTATTAAAAGAACTATTATTACTCTTTCATCTATATTATTTGGATTATTTTTAATTATTTTTATATTAGTTTTTGCAATTTGGCATAATGAGATTTCTACAGTTTCATCAATTAAAAAGCTTGTAGATGAGAATAAGGACAATCGGAGTGCACCTGTTTATTTAATGGATGTTAAAGGAAATTATTATTTTGATGATTTTATTAAAGCTGGTGGTGCATCAAGCGATCAAGAATTAATAGATTTTATTGTTGACAATTTAACTAAAGGTATCATTCCTATTACATTAAATGCACCTGAAATTGGTTGTTCATCTTTTACATGTAATTATGAAAATACATATTACTTTGGAAGAAACTATGATTTTTCAACTACTACTGCAATGATTGTTAGAACAAATCCTAAGGATGGTAGATTCGCTTCTATTTCATCAGTAGATTTACAATTTCTTGGTATCTCTAATGGAAAATATTTAGATACCTTAATGGAGAGAATAATTACATTAGCGGCTCCATATGTTCCACTTGATGGAATTAATGAAAAGGGAGTTTCATGTGGTATCTATATGTCGTATCAGGGTTCTGACGATTCAACACCAACTAATCAATCTACAAGTCGTCCAGATTTAACAAGTACTACTATGTTAAGAATGATTTTAGATTATGCTGATAGTGTAGATAAGGCTATTGAACTAGTTTCTCAATATGATTTACATGATAGTGCTTCAACATCCTTCCATTATATGGTTGCAGATTCTACAGGAAAAAGTGCTATTCTTGAGTGGGTAAATGACTCAGATGATAAAGATAATGATGGATCAAAAAGAGAATTATTGGTATATTATAATGATAATGATGAAAATGTTGGTGAAAAAGAAAAACAAGATAAATTTCAATACATTACAAATTTTATAGTTACACCTGATTATTATGATAATGATGAATCAAAATACGGATTAGATAGATATAATAAAATTCAAAACATGATAAATCCAGATGGAAGTAATGTAAATGGAGTTGCATCAAAAGAAACTGCATTAGAAGTATTGAAAATGGTTGGTAGAAGAAATTGGGATATTGTTAATGGTGTATCAGATGGTAATGGTATTACAGTATGGTCATCACTTTATGATTTAACTAATAAAAAAGTTACTTGGATTAGTAATGAAGAGTTTGATAATGAAAATTCAATTTTTGAATTTGATTTTTCATATTTAAAATAAAATAGTTGACAATTTGTGTGATTTATTATACAATTACACTTGTCAAATGGAGGACTAGCTCAGTTGGGAGAGCATCTGCCTTACAAGCAGAGGGTCAGCGGTTCGAGCCCGTTAACCTCCACCATTATTTGCCGACTTAGCTCAATTGGTAGAGCAACTGACTTGTAATCAGTAGGTTGTGGGTTCGATTCCTATAGTCGGCACCACTAGATAGTGTTAGACGATATTATAATATCGTTTTTTTTTATAATTTTTCATTATTATTATGTTTTTAAATGAATGTGTGGTAAAATATATTTGAGGTGATTTATATGCGTAAAACAAAAATTATTTGTACTTTAGGTCCTGCATGTGATGATGAAGAATTATTAAAAAACATGATTCAAAATGGGTTAGATTGTGCTAGATTGAATTTCTCACATGGAACTCATGAGGAACAAAAGGTTCGCATGGATAGAATAAAAAGAATACGAACTGAGTTAAATAAGCCACTTCCCATATTGCTTGATACTAAGGGACCAGAAATTAGGGTTCGTATATTTAAAGATGGTAAAGTAACCTTACACAAGGGACAGGAATTTACCTTTTCAAGTAATTTTGATTTAATTGGAGATGAGAGTATAGTTGGATTGACATATTCGGATTTAGCCTTATATGTTAACAAACCAGGCACTAAAATATTGGCTGATGATGGTAAAATATCATTTGAAGTTTTAAGAGTAGATGGAAAAGATGTTGTATGTAAAGTTTTAAATGACGGTGTATTATCAAACAGAAAATCAATTAATATTCCTAATGTTATTGTAGATATGCCTTATATTTCAAAGGCTGATAGAGAAGATTTAATTTTTGGTATTCAAGAATGCGTAGATTATATTGCTGCTTCATTTGTTAGAAGACCGGAGGATGTCTTAGAAGTAAGAAAATTATTAGATGAATATGATACATCTGGTAAAATAAAAATTATTTCTAAAATTGAGAATACTGAAGGTATTGCTAAAATGGATGAAATTATTGCAGTATCTGATGGTATTATGGTTGCTAGAGGTGATATGGGTGTTGAAGTACCATTCAAGATGCTTCCAAAGATTCAAAAAGAAATGATTTCTAAATGCTATCATAGTGGTAAAATGGTTGTTACTGCAACTCAGATGCTTGATTCAATGCAACAAAACCCTAGACCTACTCGTGCAGAAGTTTCAGATGTCGCTAATGCAATCTATGATCGTACTACTGCAATAATGTTATCAGGAGAATCTGCTGCTGGTAAATATCCTCTTGAATCTGTTAGTACAATGAGTGATATTGCAGAATATACTGAGCAAAACATTAATTTTAAGAAACGTTTTGAGACAAGTAACCTAGATTTAGGAGAAGATTTATTATCAGCAATTTGTAATGCTGCCGTAAGTGCTGCATATCAAGTAGAAGCAAAAGCTATTATTTGTGTCACAAACCATGGTCAAACTGCATTTAAAGTATCAGCATATAGACCAGAATGTCCAGTTATTGCAATAACTGTAAATGAAAAAGCATGTCGACAATTGAATTTAGCATGGAACGTCTATCCAGTTTATGCAGAAAAGAAAAACTCAACAGATGAGCTATTTAAATATGCAATTGAAAAGGCGTTAGAGACTGGGTTGGTAAAAAAAGGAGATAAGGTTATTATAACAGGTGCTTCAAGTGTTGGTAATGCAATAACTGATACAATAAAAATTCACATTATGTAAATTACCTAAAATTATTTTTTGAAACTTCATAATATATAGTGTAGCTAAGCTACAGGAAGGAGTAAAAAAAATGGCATGTAATAAAAATAAATGTAATAAGCATGACAATGAAATTTTAGTAAATAATGTTTTATTCTCTTATGAATTGAATGAAGTTGGAGAATCTGCATGTGATTTAGTAGTTACGCCTTGTAATGTTCCTACATCTGTTTATTGTGTAGCTAGAATAACTAAGAGAGAAAATTGTTGTAATAATATGGAATATTTTCAATCTTTCATTAATACAGATCCAGTACAAATTATTCAAGATTGTAATTTAGAACAAATAATAACTAGATCTATTGAGAATTATTTTGATAATATTACTAATTTAAATGTAAATGGTAATGGATGTTGTAATAGAAACTGCTTTGGTTTATTCTAATAAATTTATGAGAGAATCATTTTGATTCTCTCATATTTTGTTATATAGATTATATTAAATTATTTTAAAAAAATCAAAAAAAATATTGTAAAATTATTTAAAAAAAGTATTGCAATAAAAAAATTATTATGCTATAATAATTGAGCGTTCGGTAATCACGGGAAATAGCTCAGCTTGGTAGAGCGCTTGGTTTGGGACCAAGATGTCGCAGGTTCGAATCCTGTTTTCCCGACCATGAAAATGCGAGTGTAGTTTAATGGTAGAACCTTAGCCTTCCAAGCTAATGACGTGGGTTCGATTCCCATCACTCGCTCCATTGAGGTTAATACTCGCACACTTATATAGTGATTGCGAGTTTTTTATTTATATAAACAAGTTCATAGTATTTGATATTATGGGCTTTTTCTTATGTTAGGAGGTGTATTTTATTGAAAACGACCATAGAAAATTTAATATTTCCTTGTGAAATTAAAAATAAACTAAAAATTAAAGGAAGTTTTGGAA
>JBJEFS010000020.1:0-18490 GCA_051874325.1 Anaeroplasma sp. | reverse complement strand
AATGACAAAAAAATATCTATTTTATTTATAAAATTATACTTGTTTTATGTTAAAATATTTTATAGATAATATTTAGAAAGGATAAATCATTTTTGATTATAGATAAAATATGATAACAATTATATTAGCCACAAATAATAAAAATAAGGTAAGAGAAATTAAAAGTGTTTTTAATAATGATATGATACTTTTTAAAACCTTAGATGAAATTGGTTTTAATGAGGAGATTGATGAAACAGGAAAATCATTTGTTGAGAATGCAATAATTAAGGCTAAATATATCTCTAAAAAATATAAAGCTATTGCCTTAAGTGATGATTCAGGGTTAGAGGTTAAAGCGTTAAACAATGAACCAGGAATTTATTCGGCAAGATATGCAGGAACACATAATGATGAGGATAATAATCAATTATTACTTAAAAATCTACAAGGGATAGAAGAAAGAGATGCACGCTATGTATGTGCAATTTGTGTATATTATCCAGATGATACCTATTTAACAACTGAGGAGTATTGTTATGGTAAGATAATTGACGATAGAAGAGGAAAAAATGGTTTTGGATATGATCCTTACTTTTATGTCGAAGAATTTGGAAAAACACTAGCTGAGGTTTCATTAGATGATAAAAATAGAATTTCTCATCGTGCTAAAGCCTTACGAGCTTTAAAGGAGAAGCTTAATGAAGATTTTAGTATTAAGTGATATCCATAGTGCAAAAATGGATCTTAATTTAAGTAAATATGATAGAGTATTTATATGTGGAGATTATGGTAAAAACTATAATTTATTTGATAATAAAAACATACATATTGTTAAAGGAAATTGTGATTTAAAGGGTTCTGAGGAATTAATTATTAATTTCAATAGCAAAAAAATTTTTTTAACACATGGCAATAATTATAATGTTAAATACTCATATAATTCACTTATATATAAAACTTTATCCATTGGAGCGAATATATGCTTATTTGGACATACTCATAAAAGCGATATTTTTATTGAGGATAATGTTTTATTCTTGAATCCTGGTTCTTATTTAGAAGGCTATTATTGTGAAATAGAAGATGACATAATAACAATATATTGTAGAGGCAACATATATAAAAGAATAGATTATAGGTGGTGATTTAATGCCTACTTTAGCAGAAATATTGAGACTTGAAAAGACTCAATCCTCAATAAAAAAAATAGATTTATATTTATCGTCTACCATTAAGCTAAGTGATGAATATATGACTGCGATTTCCTATAAAGCATTAGTATTACATAATATTGGGAAAACAAATGAAGGCTTGAGAGTATTGTTTTCATACATTCCTGATTTTAAAATTATGGGACATAAGGCTGTAATTGCAGTATGTGATGCATTAATTGAGATATATATTGACGAATATCGATTCGATCAGGTTGAAAAATATATAAATATTAAAAAAAATTATCTTCCAATGTCAAAGATGAATTTATATATTAAGGATAAAATAAGACTTTATTTAGCGATGAAGGATACTAAGAGAGCTAAGGAAGAGTTAATAAATTATTTACAAGATGATTTAACAAAGGAAGAGGAAATATATGGATTAGAGGAATTATCAAGCATATATTTTCAAGAGCATCAATATGATAAGTTTTTGGAATTGGCAGCTAAATTAGAAAGCTTTTATCAAACAAATTTAGCAATTGATAAACTTGCAGTACTGGATATAAACAAACTAAAAGTAGCTTATTATAAAGGTAATTATATTAAAGTAGTTACTGCTGCAGATAAAATAATCGAAGAAAATAATAAACCTCAATATTTATTAAGTATTGCTACTATAGTAATAAAATCATATATTCAGCTGAATGATTTAAAGAAGGCAGGAATATATGAAAGTAATTATGAGGAATTTGTGTCTATTGACAATCTTAGCGAATCTATTGAATTTTGTAACGCTGCTTTAGAGCTATACACAAAGCTTAATAGCTTAGTTTCTGTAAAGGACTATGAAAATAGATTAAGAGAATTACAAGCAGTAAAAGCACCTAAGATACCAAAAAAGAAAACCAAAAAAGAAGAAATTATCATTAATAATTCATATCAAGCAACAGCTATAGTACCAGAAAATGATGTTTATAATCCGGTAAGTGGGTTTCTGAATCCCAAAAATGAAATTGAAAAGCCACAAGGTCAAATTGTAGTTAAACCAATTAATTTAAAGGTTATTAATGTATCAGAAGCATATGAGAAATTAGCTAATATTTTTAAGACATTAAATAACATTGATGTTAACCTAAAATTTAGAGAGATTTTTCGACTTGCAATGATCGAATTATCTAAAATATATAGTATTGAGGAAGCATATATTTTATATTTTAACAAAAGATATTTAGGTCTTCATTATAAAAAGGAAAGAGTTTATGATAAAAGACTAGAATTTGATGATATATCAAATACAATATCCTATGCGACAATGGAGTATGATAAGGAGTTATTTTTAGATCAAAGTGAAAGGCTATATTTAAAGGATATTGTAACAAATAAAGATTATGAGTCTGAGATTTATGCAATGGGAATACCACTGCATGATGCTATTCAAACTATTGGTTCAATCGTATTTTTTTCATCTAATCCATTTTTGGACACGGAAATTGTATATGAAAGCCTTAAATTAATTTCTGAGATGATTAATTTAAGATTGATTTTAGCACTAAAGCAGGATGAAAATGATTTTAACAATCGAAAATTATATTTTATTAGGGATGAAATGTCTTCGGGAATAAAAGAGGAAATAGAAGGCTTTATTCATTTTTCTTCTCAAGCAGTAAATATTTTAGGTGTATTAGAGGATTTATCATTAAATGATTTTCTTTTGAATATGAATTCAAATGATGCAGCAAATTATAAAAAAATTCATGATGAAATATACTCATTAATGAAAGAAAATGTTGAAATTGAATATGATTATAATAAAAATGGTAAATGTGTACATATAAAAGAAAGGTTTTATCCAATGTATACCGATGGTAATATTTACATATTATCATTGATTGATGATATAACTGAACAAACTAAAAATAAAAATGCTTTAATTGATTTAGCATACAAAAATCCAATTTCAAAATTAGCTACAGATGTTAAGCTAATTGTAGATTTAAAGGATAACTATTTAAGTGGTAAGCTTTCATTATGTGTTTGTAATATAAATGATTTTAGTATTTATAAAGAATTATATGGAAATAACTTTTCAAAACAATTAATATATACCTTAGGCAAAGAACTAACAGAGGTTTTCTCCGATGACTTTCATGTTAATGTTTATCATCTAGAGGTTGATAAGTTTGCAATTCTTTTTTTAGATGCAAATGATAAAAGGTTAATTGATTCAAAACTGAAAAAAGCATTTGAAATAGTATCAAATAATATATATAGGATTAATTCTAGGGTTACAATTAGCTTTAATGCAGGTGTTTATCGTTTAAGTAAAAATATTAAAATAAAGGATGTAAATGATATACTTAAATATGCTGAGGAAGCGTTATATGATGCTGAAGATATGGATACAAATGGTAGCTGTATTTCACATTATGATAGTGAGTCAGCTAAGGAGCGCTTTAAAATTAATTCAATAATAACTCATATTAGTGAAGCAATTGATTCTGGTATGTTAGGACTAACATATCAGCAAATTGTTAATTTAAATAAACTAGACGTGTATGGCTACAATATTAAAATTAATCTTGATAATTATGAAATTGATTATAATTTAATGGAAATGGTAATTAAAAGAAGAAGACTTACTAATAGAATTGAGAAGTATACAATAATGAATACCTTTAAAGAACTAAAGCAATTAAATGATTTAACAGGTGGTTATATTTATTGTTTTATTAATATCAGTGAAGAGGTGTTGGATGAGGTTTTTTTTGATTTTGTACTAACACAATTAAATTTTTTTAAGATTAAAGCAAATTACATTGTTTTTTGCTGCGAAAATGTAAATAATCCTTGCTTATTAAAATTAAGAGAAAAGGGTTTTAAATTATGCTCATATAATATTTTAGATCTATATGGTAATTTATGTGATTATTTTATGTATGATTATCATCGTGTTGGTAAGGATAGTATTAATGAAATAAGGGAATTATGTAACTTACATAATTCAATTTGCATTCTTGGAGGAATGAATACTATTGATGATATAAATATGGCAAAGGAAAAAAATTATGATTTGATATATGGTTCATATTACAAAAAATCATTAAGAATGAAGGGTATTCTCAAAAAAGTTAAAAATTAAGCATATTTGTTTTTTTATTCTCATATACTTTATTGAAAATGGAGAGGATAATATGAAAAAAAAGCTTAAATTACCAATTTTATTAATGGCAGTAGTTGTAATGTTATCAATTTTCTATATTAAAGAAGCCCAAAATAATAAGACAAATACAACTCCAGCCGGTTCTAATAATTTAACTGCATCGACATTAAATCCAGAATTTACCGAGGCAAGAATTGAAAGAATTGAAGAAGTAAATGCTCAAATTAAGGAGCTAGAGGAATTAATAGCAGGAGGAACACTTAATGCTGATGGTGTGTTAGAAACAACTGTAAAAATTGATAATTTAAAAGAAGTTAAGAAGCTAGAAACTGACTTAGAGGAAGTAATCATCAAGCAATTAGAGTATGATGATGTATTAGTAGTCTTATCAAATAATGAGGTAGTTGTAGATGTTTATACAAGTGATGAAATTGATATTTTGACAAAAATAGAAATACTTAAGCTTGCCTCAGTAAGTTTTGATAATTACGCAGAGGAATTTTCAATAAAAATAACCTCTGCTAGTGAATAAATCATAAATTATTTACTTAGTTTAGAATGCTATGGTTTAATGATGCTAGAAATAGTATCATTTTTCTTTTAATATAAAAAAAGAGGACATTTTTTAGTCCTCAGCAATGTGTTTATTCCTGCTCTTGCTCTAAATTAGTTTCTTGATTTTCTTCTGGCTTTTCTTTTTTCTTTTTCTTTTTAGCATTGTTTAATTCTTCATATACTCTAGTTAAGAATAATATTCTTTTGGCAACATTAATATAAACATTAGCCGTTAAAGCAAAATCTAATGCTAAATTTGTAAGCTCTGATGTATCATTTTCTCCAATGTTTTTTAAGTTTTTTTGAGCCTCTGCAATTACGGTTGATATTTTTTCGTTATTTAATTTGTTAAAATTATTAAAAATATCAGCCTTACTAACAGCATTTTGATATCTATAGTCTTCAACCTGTTTAACCTCAGCAATAGTTAAAACCTGCTTTAAAGTACATATCTCTTCAATAAGTGCAAGATGCTCACGATTATACTTTTTTGCTTGCGGTGCTGGTAAGACATCTCCTTTAACATAATTATTGATCATTGAAGGAGTAATTTGTTTATCTAATGTTGATGTTTGAAAGATATAAAGTTGCTTTTCAAGGTATGTAACGACCTGATCCATATACAGATTAATATCTGGTAATTCTTCATAGTCCTTAAAACTGAAATTTTTTAGTTCATTTAGCCAATTATCTAATGATTTTTTTATGCTTTCCATTGTATCTACCCTCTCATTAATTATATTTTATCATAAAATATTAAAAATCACAATAAAAAAATTAAAAAATAGTTGACATATTATAATAATTGGCGTAAACTAGTATTGAAAACTAGATGAAACATTATTCAAGGAGGAATATGTAATGAAAAATATGATGATTTTTGGTGGTAGTCAATTTTATAATGAGGTATATAACGATGGAAAATATATTATTTCAAAGAAAAGGGCTGTATATAATCTTATGAAGGATTATGAAATAGACAATTTTTCTAATGCTTCATTAACAACAAGAACAACACTTAAATATATAGATACTTTTACTAAAATAAGAAAATATGACTATTGTGTAATAGCACTTGGTGAAGGTGATTTATTGGCTGGTATTTCTCCTTATGAGTTTGAAAGGAATCTTAGTGAAATAGTTAATAGGCTAAATGATTTAAATATTAAGACCGTTATTGTTAATCTTCCTACTAAAGTATTAAAAAAATATAATGCTTTAGAGTATGATGAAATTATTAATGCAATTTCTGATAAATATCACACAGAATATATTGTTAATGGCTTGGCAGTTAATTCAACAAATCATGTTTCAAATGATGCTGAAATGAAAAGAACAATTGCAAAATTATGTATTTAATGCATAATAAATGAATTTTTAATGGGAAAAATAAAGTATATAGTTTATAATGAGAAAGTGATATTATGAAGCAAAAGACAATATATTATAATGATGAATTAAATGATGAATTTAGTGAAGCAGTTATTGAACCAATAAAAATTGATAAAAACTATAAATATATTAATGATAGTATATTCAAAAAAATAACTCATTTTTTTTGGTATCGGATTATTGCTAATCCTTTAGGGTTTTTATATGTTAAAATCGCCCATAAGAATAAAATAATAAATAAATCTATTCTTAAATCATATAAATCAAAGCCTTATTTTTTATATGGTAATCATACTCATCACCTAGCAGATGCAATAATACCTACACTTATTAATGGGACAAAGGATAGCTATACAATAGTTCATCCAAATAATGTTTCTATCCCAATAATTGGTAAAATTACACCATCATTGGGAGCTATTCCTTTGCCCGGTGATATAATTTCAGGTAAAAATTTTATTGAATGTATTAAGCATCATATCGATAGAAATAAGTCGATTGTAATATATCCTGAGGCTCATATTTGGCCGTATTATACAAAGATAAGACCATTTAAAGATACAAGCTTTAGATATCCTGTCGATTTAAATATACCAGTATTTACATTTACTAATACTTATCAAAAAAGAAGATTTTCTTCTAAACCAAAAATTATTACATATATAGATGGTCCATTTTTCCCAGATACCTCATTATTAAAAAATGAAAGAAGAAATGATTTGAGAAATAAAGTCTATAATGCGATGGTTAATAGAAGTCAAAATAGTAATGTTGAATACTGGAAGTATATAAAAAAAGAGGGTTAGACTTATGATAAATGTATTATATTGTGGAAATGACAAGGTTTATGATGGTATTATGACATCAATTATTTCAATATATAAAAGAAGTAAAAATATAGACGCAATCACATTTTATATTTTTACAATGGATGCCTGCCATCTAAATCCAAATTATTTACCTATTAGTGATAAACAGATTAGTTTTCTTGATCAAATTGTAAAAGGGTACAATTCTAATAGTTCAGTGAAATTAATTGATGTTAAAAAAGAATATGATGAAGAGTTTTCAAACTGCCCAAATGAGCAGTGCTATTGTTCTCCTTATACATTGCTTAGATTACTATTAGATAAAATACCTAATATGCCAGATAAGATTTTATATCTTGATGCAGATATAATGTTTAATGGAGATATATTATCCTTGTATAATATCGATATTGAAGGTTATGAGTATGCTGCAGCACGTGACCATTATGGAAAGTATTTAGTAAATCGTAATTATATAAATGCGGGAGTTTTATTATTGAATTTAAAATTAATGCGTGAAACTAATATATTAGCTAAGGCACGAGAAAAGCTTAGAACAAAAAAACTTATTTTTGCTGATCAAAGTGCTTTAATCAGAAGTACCACCAAAAAATTGGTGCTACCTCAGAAATTTAATGATCAAAAATTTTTACATAAGGATACTGTAATAAGACATTTTTCAAGAAGATTATTTTATCTTCCTTATCCTCATATAGATAATATTAAACAGTGGGATATATATAAGGTTCATAGGATATTCAAATATAATCAATTTGATGATATTTATTTTGATTATGTTTATTATAAAAGGAAATTTTGGGAGGAAACAAATGAATAAAGCTATACCTATTTTTTATGCAACGGATAACGTTTTTGTTAAATATACAATTGTTTCAATGAAATCTATTATTGAGAATTCAAGTAGGGAAAATCATTATAAATTTCATATTATGAATACGTTTATTTCTGATGATTATAAAGAAATTATTAAAGATTTAGTTGCAGCTTATGACAATTTTGAAGTTGAATTCGTGGATGTTTCTTTGTTTTTAAATAGTATAAGTGACAGACTTCCTATAAGAGATTATTATACAAAGACCACTTATTATAGATTTTTTATAGCAGAGATGTTTGATTGTTATGAAAAGGCTATATATATTGATAGCGATACTATTGTTAAATCAGATATTGCAAATGTTTATAATACTAATTTAGAGAATAATATTCTTGGTGCATGTCATGAACAAGCAATGATAAAAGAAGATGTTTATGGTAACTATGTTGAAATAAACCTAGGAATTGAAAGGAATAATTATTTCAATGCTGGATTTCTATTAATAAATATTAAAAAGTTTATAGAGGAATGTGTACTTGAGCAATTTATTGATTTATTAGGAGTATATGATTTTGTTGTTACTCAGGATGAAGACTATCTAAATGTAATATGTCACAATAAAGTAAAATGGATTGAAGATACATGGAATGTTGAAATATTTAAAGAAATTTCATATAGACCTGAAGAAATAAATATGATTCACTATATTATGTGGTGCAAGCCATGGCATTTTAAGAATGTTCAATTTGAAGAGTATTTTTGGACATATGCAAAGCTAACCTCAGTTTATGAACAAATTGTTAATGATTTAAACAGCTATACAGATGAGCAAAGAGCAAATGATCTTAAGCAAGCAGATGCTTTAATGAAATTAGCAATTAGCGAAACTAATAAAGATATTAAATATGTAGATGTTAAATATAAAAAAAAAGCATTGGATAGAATAAAAATTCAAAAAAAAATTGAATTATATGAAAAAACTGGTCAATTTGATGTTGATGTTGAGAATGATCCTCCATCAAGAGTATTATTACCAAATGAGGTTGACTACTTAAAAAAAAAGCTATCTAGTAAGATAAAAAATAAAGTTGCGTATATGTCAGCTAGACTATTTTTGAATAAGATTAAGAAAAATAAAGCATTTATTATTAAAAAAATTAAAGGAATTGAAAATTTAAGAGATTTAACTACTGGTGGTATTATAACTTGCAATCATTTTAATCCTTTTGATTCCTTTGCGGTTGAGGTCGCATTTAATCAGGTATATAAGAGTAATAGATTGTATCGTATTATTAGAGAAGGTAATTATACTAGCTTCGGTGGTTTTTATGGTTTTTTGATGAGAAATTGTAATACACTACCACTTAGTAGTAATAAGGATACTATGAAAAACCTATTTTATGCCATAAACAAGATTTTAAAAGAAAAAAATTTTATTCTCGTTTACCCAGAACAATCAATGTGGTGGAATTATCGTAAACCTAAACCCTTAAAAAAGGGTGCATATAGCTTCGCAACAAAGAATAATGTTCCAATAATACCAATGTTTATTACAATGAATGATAGTAATATTTTGGATAAAAATGGTTATTATGTACAAGAATATACTATTAATATAAGTAAGCCAATTTATAAAAGAGAAGACTTAAATAATACTCAAAATATTGAGTATATGATTAATGAAAATTTTAGTATCTGGAAAAAAATATATGAGGATACATATAAAATGGAATTAAAATATTAATATTAAAAGCACATTTTATAATGTGTTTTTCTTTTTTTAATGAAAATTTCAAAAAAAATTTTTTAAACTTGAAAATGTTTTCATTTTTTGCTATAATAAGTACAAACGTATGAAAGCGATTTTAACAATTGCTATATAAGTTGAATAATCCAATTTGGATTGACTTAATAGTAGACATTTTTAATAGCGCGGAAATAATTCCAAGTCTACAAACGCATACTTTAATTAACAATAAGCAATGGATTAATATTTGGTGCTTAATAGTCCATTTGTGATAGTGCCCATTTTGTATGACTAGCTATATTTTAAACTAATGCCAAAATATTCCATTTGTCTACTGATGGTTGGTAAATAAGAAGTAAAGGAGAAAACGGATGAAGAAGATAGTTTGTGATTTATGTGGTGAGTCAGATTTCGTCAAAATAAGTGGTTTCTTTGAATGCCAGGTATGTGGAGCAAAGTATACTATTGAAGAAGCTAGAAATATGTTCGTTGAAGTTGATGACAGCCCATCTACAAGTAATCAAAATTATAAAGCACCAATAGACGATATGGACGTAGCTGAAGAAGATCCTGTATTAGCACCTAAGCCTGCACCTACAATAGTGCGTAAGGTTGTAGTGCAACCAAAGGCCCCTTCAAATGACGCCCAAACAGTCAAAAGAATTGTATCTAGTGTTAAAAAGACTAGTGCAGAGCCTGCTAAACCAGCGGCTAAAAAACCAGGTCAGGCACCTGTAACAGTTAAAAAGGTTGTAGTTAAGCCTGTAGCTACTCAAACAAAGGCTACACCTAAAAAGGTTGTACCAAGTCAAAAGCCAGTAGAGATTAAAGCAGGAGTAGGTGTTGAAACATCTCAAATGATTGAAAACCTATTTATTTTATCTCAAAATGCATTTGATTCAGAAAATTATATTGATGCAGAGAATTATGCAAATCGTATAATTGAATTAGATTCAACAAATTGTGATGCATGGTTAATGAAAGGAAATTGTGCTGGTAAGCAAACCAATGTACCAACATTCCGTTTATTAGAAAGTATTAACTGTTGGAACACATGTCTTATTAATGCTTCAAAGGATGATTTTGAAGATTATCAATTTACAGTTAGAACTAACTGTATTGATATTGCGGTTGCATATGTCTTAAGAAATATAATAGATTTTAAGAAAAATCCGGGAGAAGAATCTTTAAACAAAATTAAAGAAACTATCGATTATGTTGACCCAATGATGCGTAAGGCTAACCAAACATTTGGTGTTGATTTAATCGTTTATGAAGATAAATTGGCTTCAAATATTAATGCCTTAGTTACTCAAATTAGTAAGCAAGCTTTACAAGAGTTTGGTAAAAAGAAGGAAAAGCAAACAGATGAAGCTTATGACAAATTTGTAAAAACTCAAGATGCATGTATTATTGCTTGGGAATACTTGATGGATGTTGCCAAAAAACATGGTACTGTTACTGCAATTCTATCAAATCTAGTAAAAATGCATGAGAATATTATTCGTGCTTGTGGATATAAGGTTTCTGGAAATAAGATTAAAGAAAGCAAAAAATGCTCAATGTCTGAACGAAATATTAGACTTGAGAAAATACAAAAGGCTAAAAAGAAGCTTGAAGATAAGTTCGTTGATATTCGTAAGCGTGATCGTGTTGATCAAAAGTTTAAAAATGAAAAGTATTGGGCAGAGCATCCAGAGGAGAAGCAACAGCTTCTTGATGAGCGTCAAAGACTTGATCATGAAATCTTTGAACTTGAGAATAGCAAGCTTAAGATGCAAGAGCTTACTGAACTTAAGAAGCTTGAAGAGGAGACTATTCGTCTACAAGTTTTAAAGGATAATCCAACATATTCAAATAAAGAGCGTGCTGCTTTTATGGAACAACTTAATAAAACAAGAAAACAAGTTGTTACTAAAAAGCGTGAGCTTGCAAGTAGACTTAACCCAATTGAGGATAAGATTGAAAAGCTTAAGAAGAGAATGCTTAATATTGATGTTGAATTAAATATGAATAGATAGCATTTATTTCATAAAACCTCTTATTTATAGTATTATTTATATTATAGATAGGAGGTTTTTTTAATATAATATTATTCAAAAGTTTCAAGTAATGATTTATGAAAAATCTATTTGTTCTTTAATTAGCCTATTAAATGTAATATAATATTTTCAAATGGGGTGCATACTATGGAAAAAAAGGTGGCTATAATTGGAGCTGGAGCATGTGGCTTATTTTTAGCTCTTTTATTAGATAAACATTTTATTTCATATGATTTATATGAAAAAAATAAGGTTGGTAGAAAAATCTTAGCAAGTGGGAATGGAAAATGTAATATTTCAAATATTAATATTCCAGATGATGCCTATCATTATAATGAGCTTGCATTAAATATAGTTAAAGAAAATCAATCAAAATTATTTGAGTTATTTGATGAATTAAAAATATATACTAAGACTGATGATGAGGGAAGGATATATCCAGTAAGTGAATCTAGTCAAAGTATATTAAATATTTTTTTGAAAAATATAAATAGGGAAGTAATATATGAAGAATGTACTCAAGTGAAAAATATTAATGGAGCATACTTTATCAACAATTCATCTACTCCCTATACTCATGTTGTTATCGCTATTGGTTCTTCAGCATCATATAGGACAGATGAACAAATTCCGAAGCTGCTAAAGGATTTAAATATAAGCTTTACTCCTTTTACCCCATCATTAGTAGGCTTTAAAACGAAGAAATTAAAAGAGATTTCTGGAGTAAGAAATAAGTCTAGAGTTGCATTATATAGAAAAAATGAATTAATATATCAGGAAGATGGTGAAATTATTTTTAAAGATGATGGTGTTTCTGGAATTTGTGTTATGAATTTATCTAGTTATTATGCAAATTTAGATGAAAAAAACAATTGTTATTTAGTAATTGATTTATTAAAGGGTAAATCCTATGACTCATTAGAATCTGTTTTAGCACCAAAATTATATAAATATGTTTTAAATAATAGAATTAATCCTAGTAGCTTTAAACTTGATATTTTAGATACTTATGGATTTGAATTTTCTCAAGTATGTCATGGAGGAATTAAGCTTGAAGAAATAAATTATAATTTATCTTTAAAAAAATATAATAATTTATTTGTTGGTGGAGAGATAATTGATGTAGATGGGGTATGTGGTGGCTATAATTTAATGTTCGCATTGACATCTGCGATTAAAATTTTTAAGGAGTTAAAATAGTGAAATACATAATTGATAATTTGAAAATATCTCCTCAGGAAGATGATAATTTACCTATAATAATTAAAGAAAAATATGGTTTAGATATTTTTAGTTTTAAAATATTACATAAATCAATTGATGCAAGAAAAAAAGATAATATTAAAATATTATATAAAATTATTATTGATACAAAGCAATCTTTGAAGGGTAAGGATATATCTATATACAAGGATGATAATTATAAAATAAAATATTATAATTGGAAGGGTTTATCTCCTGTAATTGTAGGCTTTGGTCCTGCTGGTATGTTTGCAGCCTTATATTTAGCGAGATGTAATGCAAAGCCTATTATTATTGAACGTGGTAGCAGCATCGATGAAAGAAAAAAAGAGGTTGATGATTTCTTTTTAAATAAAAAGCTTAATACTAACTCAAATATTCAGTTTGGTGAAGGTGGGGCAGGTGCATTTTCGGATGGCAAGCTCATCAGTGGTGTAAAAAGTCCATTGAAAAAATTTATTCTTGAGGAATTTTATAAGCATGGTGCCAAGAAGGATATTTTATATGATGCAAAGCCTCATATTGGAACAGATTATTTATTGAAAATTGTTAAGTCAATTAGAGAGGAAATAATATCATTAGGAGGAAGCTTCTATTTTAATCATACATTTACTGATGCAAGAACAATAGATGGAGATTATCTAAATGTTACAATTAATGGGAATAAAATTAGAGAAATTAAAACAAGACATTTATTGCTAGGATTAGGTCATTCTGCGAAAGACACGATAAGGCATTTACATTGTAATATGGGAATTGCGATGGAGCAGAAGTCATTTTCAATGGGTGTTAGAATTGAACATTTAAGGGATAATATTAATTATTCTCAATATAAAGACTATTCAAAATATCTTCCTGCAGCCTATTATAATTTATCTACACATATGCCTAATGGTAGAGGTGTTTATACATTTTGTATGTGTCCAGGTGGTTTTGTTATTCCTAGTCAAAGTGAGAGTGGTACAATTGTAACCAATGGTATGAGTAATAATGATCGAGGAAATGTTAATTCAAATAGTGCTTTATTAGTTGATATCAGATGTGAGGATTATGATAAAGGAAATGTCCTTGATGGAATTGATTTCCAGGAAAAATATGAAAGATTGGCATTTTCTATTGCTAAAAATTATAAGGCTCCAGCTAATTTGTGTAAAGAATTCTTAGATGATAAAATAGCAAAAGAGGAACGTTCTATTAAGGCTTCATATCCTCATGGTATTTTTATGACGGATTTATCAAAATGTTTACCAAGTTATGTAATTGAGGGATTGAAATATGGGATTAAGGAATTTGATAAAAAATTAAATGGTTTTAATGATCCAGATGCTGTTTTAATAGGAATTGAATCTCGTTCTTCAAGTCCAGTAAGAATTATTAGAAATGAGAAAAGAGAATCATCTATTAAGGGAATATATCCAATTGGAGAAGGTGCAGGCTATGCTGGAGGTATAACAAGTGCTAGTATTGATGGTTTAAAGACTGCAATGACGATAATGGAGGAAAATCACTATAATTGTCTAAAAAAATGATAATATTTTAAAAATTTATTCTTAATATTTAAAATTTTAGCAAAATATGTTATATTAATAAAATAGATATGATAAATCATATCCATTTGGGATATGATTTTTTACACGAGGAGGGATATTAATGAAAAAAGAGTATTCTTGTGGTGCTGTATTATATACAATAGAAAATGGAAATATTTTTTATGTACTAGTTAAGGAGCCCAATGGTAGCTATGGCTTTCCTAAGGGGCATAGAAGATATAATGAAACAGAACAGGAGTGTGCTGTAAGAGAAATTCATGAAGAAACAGGTATTGATGCAACTTTAATTCCAGGCTATAAAAGAACAATAAGGTATTCTTTAATAAATAAAAATATTAAGGAAGTAACATATTTTCTAGCTTCTTATATAAATCAAGATATTAAGCCTCTTGATAATGATATATTAGAAGCAAATAAATATTCATTAGATACAGCAATTTCTTTATTAAAATTCTCTCAATTAAAGGACATTCTTTTAGAAATGGATTATATAATAAAAACTAATGGTGATATGTTATGAAAATAGATTTACATAATCATACAATTCATTCAGATGGTGTTCTTACAACGCTTGAATTATTGAATCGTGCAACTGAAAACAAGGTTGATGTCTTGGCAATAACTGATCATGATTCGGTATATGCCTGTAAAGAATATGAAGATATTATAATTAAAGCAGATGTTAAAATTATTAAAGGAATGGAGCTTTCTACTGTATATAATGGAGAAAGTGTACACATTGTATGTCTTTTTAAAAATAATATTATTCCAAAGGAAATGCTTGATTTTTCAGCTTTAATGAGTGAAAAAAGAAGAATAAGAGCTAAAAATATGCTGCAAAATATATCTAGTATATATAGTCTAAAAACTGATTTTGAGCTACTTGAAAAAAATAGTCAGGTTATTACTAGAGCTAATATGCTTAGACATATTGCATCCTTAAATAATATAAGCTATAAAGAGGCAAAATTCTATATTTCAAATGAATCAAAGGCCTACATACCTTCTACTACCTTAACAGTTGAAGAAGGACTAAAATTTGCTAAATCTTTAGGTTGTATAGCAATATTTGCTCATCCATGTTTAATTAAGAATAGAGCTGATGTTGAAAAAATTTTAGCTTATGGCTTTGATGGTATTGAGGTAAGATATCCAAGTGAAAAAAATGATGAGTCTTATTTTACTGCTTTAGCTAAAAAATATAACTTATTAATATCGGCTGGAAGTGACTGTCATGGTGATCATACTCATGCTGATATTGGAACTTGTACTTTGAACTATGAGGAATTTATGCCTATTTTAGATAGATTAGGAGTGGATTTATGGAAATAAAGAAAGCTGAATTTATTACTTCAGCAGTTGAAGTTAATAAAATGCCAATTCATGATGGTGTTGAAATTATGCTATGTGGAAGATCAAATGTTGGAAAATCTTCATTTATTAACATGCTTACTAATCGTAAGGGCTTAGCCAAAACATCTTCAAGCCCTGGAAAAACTCAAACCATTAATTTTTTTATGATTAATGACTTGTTTTATCTAGTAGATGTACCTGGTTATGGATATGCGAAGGTTAGCAAATCAATTAAGGCTTCCTTTGGCAAAATGATTGAGGATTATGTTGTAGAAAGAAAAAACTTAAAAATGATTTTTCTTTTAGTGGATTTTAGGCATAAGCCAACTGAGGATGATGTTTTAATGTATAATTTTTTAAAATATTATAATCATCCAGTTACAATTATTGCGACAAAGGCAGACAAGGTAAAGAACAGTGAACGTCAAAAGCTTAAACAACAAATCATCGAAAAGTTATCTTTGGCAAAAGAGGATAGGCTAATAGTTACATCCTCTGAAAAAAGAGAAGGACTAGGTCTTGTACTTTCTTTAATAGATAGTATAGTAAATACTGATATCTCATTATAATAATGAGGTATTTTTATTTTTGATTTGAATATACTTAAATGGTGATTATATGCTTATTTGTAAAAACTATTTTTTAGAGCTTGAGGATGTTTCATATATTTTAAATCATTTAGATAAACTAAATGACATTGAAATTGATTCAAAAAAGGCAAATGCTTTAATATGTATTGACATATCTTACAAGGATAAAAATGATCAGGAATGCTTTAAATCATTATCCTTCCCTATTTCAATTGATTTAGATGTTTTAGATATTGAAGAAATTAATCTTGAAAAACTAGATGTTTATATTGTTGAAGGTAAAGGATTAAACATTGAATATTGTATTAATGTAGAGGCTAAGAGTGACAAGAATATTGAGATTATAAATATTGATGAAACACAAAAGGTTATAAATAAAGTTTCTGATAATGAATTATCAAAGGTTAAAGATGACATATCTAAAGAATATGAGGAAAAGCTTCATAATGAATTAGATGAAAGAGATGTATCAATAATTAAAACCTCATCAAAAAGAAGTGATTTAGAGTTCTTAAGCTTTTTTGATAATAGTGTAGCAAGCTATTATAAGATAAAAACATTAGAATGTAAGAATGAAGATGATTTAAATCAAATATCTAAAGAATATGGTGTACCATTAACTGAACTATTATTAGGATTTGATAAAGAAAATGGAAGAGTTGTTTTTAAATTTAAAGGATAAATTACCGTTTAAGCTTAATTTTGTAGAATATAAAAATTATTATCGGCTAAAGGACGATAATTCAAGATATTATTATTTATTTCCTTTTGATGAAAAAAGCTATACAATAGTTTTTTCCTTATATAAATCAAATAAAATTGAAAAACCAATTTTTGAATTAAAATATCAAAATACCTATTATTTGTTATTCTATGAAGCTATCAATTCTAGTGAATATAAGGAAAGGTATAAAAAAATAATGGACTTATGCTTAAATATTTTCTCTGAATTTAGATTCCCTGTAACATTGAAGCATAGTCATACGAGATTATTAACTAACCTATATAAGCTATTAGATAATAAATTTACCTACTTTGAGATGAGAATAAGAGAAATAGAACTTAAGCCATTAAAAAATGACTTAGATTGGATAATATTAACTAAGTATCATATTATTTTAGATGCAAAAGTATATTTATATGACCTGCAAAGTGATCTTTTTAAGCTAATAGATAAAAAAACAGAAGTTGAATATGGTTTAGTTTACAAAGAATTGGATAGTAGTATATTATATGTCGATACATTATATCCAAGTTCGAATATCTATTATGCACCAATTGGAATGTTGTATACTAGGCTATATTTAGAGTACAATGATCTGTTTGATACAAGTTTATTTAAAGATAAAATTGATAAATCATCTGAATTTAATAAAAAATATTTTTTATTTATGACAATATATATTTATATTTTGAATCTAAGATTAGAAATAATAATAAATAATTCTTCGATTTCTAATTATTTAGAAGTAACATCAGGAATTAATAGATTAATTACAAACTTTAAAGATTATGCTAAATAATAAAAAACTTACATTTATATTGTAAGTTTTTTATTATTTATTTTTTAAAGAAGGAAACAATATCATCTTTATATGTTGTAATAATAACATATGAAGCAACTATAACTATAAAAAAAGCCAAAATTACAAGGTTTTCAGTAGAATAGAAGAAAATAGTTAAAAAAATTTGATAAATTAGAATTGTAAACATAATTGTTTTAATATTTGATTTTATTAAATCTATTATATTTGACATAGATTATCACCACTATATATTATGCAAATAATGAAAAAAATATCATATTATATTATTTTTTCTATTTTGTTTTACTGATAAGGGTAACACATTCCCCCTTATAATCCCCTTTGTATAATTCCACTTTAATTTTACAATTCAAGGTAAAAAAATCATAAAAAAGATATTAAATGGTTAATTATTAAAGTAAATTCCGCTGTGAAAGGTTGTAAGATTAAAAAAAAGGTTTTATACTTGAAATCCGCGGTTATTTATTTTTTATTATAGGTTAATTATTAAAGTAAATTCCGCTGTGAAAGGTTGTAAGATTAAAAAAAA
>JBJEFS010000019.1:0-4206 GCA_051874325.1 Anaeroplasma sp. | reverse complement strand
TAAAGGATAACTAATTGTTATTGTTGTAAACGGAGTGTTATATGAAAAAAGATTATGAGCCTTATGATAGAGAAAAACCAACATCGGAGATTTTGAGCGCAATTAATTCATTAGATAGACCAACGGTTTTTATCATTTTTTCTGATACTGGAGTTGGTAAAAGCTCTGTGGTTAATAAGGTTATTTCTAAAATAACTAGTAAGACTATAATTCAAGTCAAAACTTTACCTGACAATTATGCTGATAATACACAAGGTTCTTATATTTTTGAAATATTTAATACAATAAGAGAATTCTATGCTAAAAAATGCAAGGAAAGACATTGTCCTAAAGAAATAAAAAGGCTATCATTTTCATATTATATAAAACATTCAAAAAACAAGGCTTTGAAAAAACAAGCCTTATATAATATGATTGAAAGTGTATACGGAATTAATAGCAAATTTAAGCATAATATTATAAAAACTATTGCAAGATATTTTTTAATAAAAAAATTATCTTTGGGGAATTATGATCCATTAAAGTATTGTAATAATAGCTTTGATAATATTATAATTGCAACCGATTATATCAAGTATATATTAGAAAAGGAAAAAGTTTTACTTAATGTTGATAATTTGCAAAATATTGATAATTTATCGATAAAGTTCTTAATGAATTTATTTGTAGATTTAGATGACAGTGAAACATTTTTTTTATTGGAATACACTACGCAGTCAAATAATCGTGATAATTTATTAAAACTCAAAGACTTATTCGAAACATCAAACATTGAAGTTGTTTTATATCCACTTCCATACATGGAAAAGGAAAATGCGATTTATTTAGCAAAGAATTATTTTTTCAATAATGAGGATATTTTGGAAGATGCAATTAGTGAATTTTACTCTACACATAGTAAAGGTAATCTACGAAAGTTAGAAGATTATGCTTTAGCAAAAAAATTAGAATCGAATGACACATTTTCCAATAACGATCCCACAACAGCTTTGTTTGATTTATTAAACAATAATGAAAAATTCTTTATTGCAATATTGGCATTGCATAATGGAAAGATCAGTAAATTATTAATGCAAGATATTTTTTCTTGTTCTCAAGATTTCTTGGATATAAATGTTAACATAATAATTGAACCATTGCTAAAAAAATATAAAATCATTGAGTATTACAATGACATAGTAAAAATCAAGCATTCAAGTATCCTTGATTCATGGAGATACTATTCTTTTTCTTTGATGAAGTATGATTTGCTTGCTTACAGAACTTGCGAACAATACTATTCAAGATTAATAAAAACAGAAAATTATTTTAGCGTATCAAAAGAAGATTGTTTGACATTTTTGTTTAAAAATTATGCTAAAATAGAACCACTAAAATTATATGATATATTAGATTTTTTTGATGAAGTAGTTTTAGAGTTTATCTCTCTTGATAAAGCATGGGAGTATATAAAAAGCCTTATTGATTGCATTAAAAAACCTGAGCAGTTTGTGGAAATTTATTACCGAATATTAAAAATTTGCTCAACTTTAGAACTATATAAAGAATCTAATTATTGTTTAAACATATTAGAAAATCTAGACAATGAAGTGCATAATGAAAAATATATGTTTTACAAATGTCTAGTTCTGGGTCAATTAGAACAGTATAACGAAGCAATATTATTCTCTGAAGCTGTATTAGAACAAAATGTTTCTGTTGAATTACAAATATATATGTTACTTTTTCAAATTGTTTATTATCGTTCAATAAACGACACAAAAAAACTTTCAGAAAAAGTTAAGCAATTTCAATCAAAAAATGAATATAAAAATTATTTGCAATATGGTTACTTCCTTCGCTTAGCAGAAGCATATGCAAAAAGAGATGAAGCTATTCCATTAGTTAAAGAAAGTATTGATTTTTTTGAGATTCAAGACAATATGACTGAACAAGTAGCAAAATCAAGAGTTTCTCTCTCTTTTTTATACGCTATTACCGGAGCACTTGATTTAGCTTATAAGGAAATCACCTTAGCTGAAAAAACACTTTTACAAAACATAAAAAATCTACATGTTTTTGAAATAAACAAAGCATGTATTTACCTTTTGATGGATAAGTTTGGTTCAGAAGTTTGGGATATGCTTGAAAAAGCCGAATTAACCGCAAAACTTTTATTTAATAAGATTGCCATCCTCAATAATAAAATAATTTGGTGTATTGAAAACAAAGATTTTTCGAGAGGAAGATATTTAGAACAACATATTTTGAGACTATTAGATATGGAATCCGATAAACATCTTCATGCAATCGTAAACTATAATCTATACCTTTTAAATGAAAAAACATTTAATAATCCCGATAAAGCTCAATACTATTATAACAAAGCCTATAGTTTAAGAAATCATTGTATGACATTAAAATCAAGAATGGAGAATTTAAACACTACTCCAGACAATACAACATTTTTATTATCAAAGCCATGGCATGTTTGTTTTGTGAGTTATTGGGATATGGATTATTTAGATTAATCATAGCAATTAACATATTTGCGTAAAATATGTTAATTGCTGTTTTTTAAAGTATTATTTAACAACAAACTCATCATATCCGTATATGTCATATTATTATGAGTGAACGATTTTACCATAAAGCAATCCGGATGAAGACTGCAATCAGGAGTTAATTCAATCAAATAGAATTTATTATTATATAGCCTACCATCTATTCTCATATAATCAACTTTTCCTAAAGAAAAAAATATATTCTTTAACTCACGCTTGATTCCTTCATCAATGGAATCAGTTATAACTTTTCGGGTTATTGAACTTTTTCCTGCTTTTTTTGATTCATAACCCCATACTCGATGATTGTTGTAACTTTCCCCGTTAATTTGTAATTCAACTATTTCAAAAACGTCTAAATTCTTATTAACACCCACACAACATGCAGAAACTTCGATACCGGGTATATATTCCTCAACTAATATTGGAGAATAATCATTAATAATAGTTTCAATTTTTGGAATGACTTCCTCAAATGTATCGGCAATACTATTATCAGATATTCCAATTGAACTTCCTTCTAAATTTGGTTTTACTATTACAGGATATGACAAATTTTTCAATTTATCAATTTCTGAAAGGTCAGAAATAACGATTCCATTTGGTACTTCTATGTCAAAATTTTTGCAAAAATACTTACTTAATTGTTTATCTTGGCATAAAGCCTGAACATAAGCATCGGCTCCTAAATAAGTTATATTGTATGCTTCGCATATAGAAGCGATTAATGCTTTTCTGTTTCTAGATTTAACTCCAGACCATATAGCTGAAATCACAATATCATCCTTATGTAATTTTATATTATTTAAGAATTCTTCAGGAGATTCATAATAAAAAACTTTTGGAGATATTTTTTCCAAAGAATTTTTGAGTGCATCAAAGTAAGTGTTTGATGTGAATTCCAAATTATCGGATAAAATATTAATTCCTTCTCTACTATTAACTCTATCACATATCAAAACTACATTCTTGTTTATACTAAGCATCATTTAACATCCCCTCAATTTTATTAATATATCATACCAGGTATACACACGTATAATATTTGAATGTTGACAACTAACATTATATGGTGCATTAAAACAGAATACTTTTGCATCAGTATTCTTTATAATTTCATTGATGTTTTGAACGTTATCTTCGATCATAATATCTATATTATATTTAACAATTTCTTTATATTTTCCTTTTGTTGAAAAAACGAGTTTGTCATATAAGATATTATTATTTTCTAAATACATTTTTGTTATAAGTTCCATATTTCTTTTTTCTGTTTTTGGTAAATCTGCGTTTTTTCGTGCAGTAATAATATAGATTTTATGTTTGTTTTTGAGAAATGAAATTACTTCTGCAGCAAATGGTCGTACAAAAGTGGATTTTAACAACAATTCTTCATAGAAACCACTCCAAAAAGTCATATCGCTTTTTTCTGACCATTTGAATATGTCTTTACTATCGTATTGAGAACAGTTCACATTAATGTCAGTTTTTTCCAAGTAAGAAAATTTGGTTCCACAACTCAAATTAAAAAGCATAAGGTCATTTATTACACCATCAATGTCTATACCAATATTAATGTTTTTTCACCTACCTTTTCTTCAATAAATGATAACAATTAGTTATCCTTTATTAACAAGGCAAAATAAGTAAAAATATGTATGTT
>JBJEFS010000018.1:0-4229 GCA_051874325.1 Anaeroplasma sp. | reverse complement strand
TGTTCTATTTGTAAAATACCATTGTTATTGAACCTATCATATGTTAAAATATTCATGTAAGTAGTCTATAAATAAAATTAAATAGGTGGTGGAAAAATGAATTTTTTAAGTTGGTTATTTAATGTAAAAAAGAGACATATGGGTGGTATGCGTAGATATGAAAAAGGTGGTATTTTAGCTAGAATCTTCATAATAGTATTAATGCTTTTATTAATTGGTGGAACAGTTGCTATTGAACTTTGGTGCCTTCAATTATTAGAAAGTAATTTTTTACTTGCAATTTTTGCAATATTATTTTTGTTTATTCCAATAACTGGTACAGCCATAGAGTTTTGCGCTGTATATAGTTTTTATGGTTTTAGAATGGCAATTTGGGGTGCTATAAATAGTATTGCTGAGAAAATAGATGACGAACCTATTAAAAAAGAAAAGAAATATAAAAAATTGGATATATTTATAGGCTTTTTAGGATTAGTGTTAGCATTTGGTTTAATTTTTTTAATCATATATATTTTTGTGAAATAAAGTTTTATGAATAAAATTATTGTAATTGGCTCACCTGGTGCAGGGAAAAGTGAATTTTCTAGAAAATTAAATAAAATATTAAATATACCTCTTTTTTGTCTAGATAATATTTGGTGGAATAGTGATAGAACTCATATTTCTAGAATAGAATTTGATAATAAATTAAGTGAAATCATATTACTAGATAAATGGATTATTGATGGTGACTATTCTAGAACATATGAAAAAAGATTTAATTATGCAGACACTATATTCTTCTTGGATTATTCATTGGATATATGTCTTGATGGTGTTGAATCACGAGTTGGTAAAAAAAGAGATGATTTGCCATGGGTTGAAGAAAAATTTGATGATGAGTTTAAGAAATGGATTATTAACTGGCATCAAACAGTTAGGAATAAAGTAATAGAATTAATTCAAATATATAGGATAAAAAAAGATATTTTCATTTTTAAATCTAGAGAAGAAGCGACTAATTTTTTAAAAAATTTGGTATAAAGCATTTACTAATGACATAAATTTTGGTAAAATCATACATATTAAATAAACCCAAAAAAAGGGGAGTAGCATGCAGTGTATACTGTATTTTATAATCGTCATCACGATATTATTATCCGGTTATAATTAATCATATGATTTGCAAGACCTTTATTCTTTATGAATAAGGTTTTTTTAATTTTAATAATATAAAATGGAATAGGTGAGATAATGAATAAAAGAAACGATGAATTAATTAAGGAATTTAATACAGATCCAATAAATGGATTAAAAAGCGAACAGGTAATAATTAATCAAGACAAGTATGGTAAAAATGAATTAGAAGAAAAAAAGAAAAGAAATATTTTTATCAAGTTTTTACTTCAGTTTAAAGATTTTTTAATAATTATTTTGTTAATTGCTGCAGTGGTATCTGTTATAGTTGATCCAAGTGATTTTGTTGATAGCTTAATCATTTTATTTGTTGTAGTATTTAATGCAATATTAGGACTTATTCAAGAATCAAATGCCGAAAAAAGTTTAGAAGCTTTGAAAAAAATGTCATCCCTTAATTCAAATGTTTATCGTAATGGAGTTTTATTAAGTATTCCTTCATCAGAGGTTGTAGTAGGGGATATTATTTATGTTGAGGCTGGAGGAAGTGTGCCTGCAGATGCTAGAATTATTTCTTGTAGTAATTTAGAAATCGATGAATCAGCTTTAACAGGAGAAAGCCTACCAGTAAAAAAGATTGCCGATTATATCGATGATGATAACATACCTTTAGGTGAACGTAAAAATGAAATTTTCTCTTCAACTAATGTTATAAATGGCAAATGTTTAGCTGTTGTTACAGCGGTAGGCGTTAATACAGAGATTGGTAAAATTGCTGGAATGTTGACAAGTGAAGCTGAACAAACAACACCTCTTCAGCATAAACTAAACTTTGTTGGAAAAGTAATAGGTGGATTATCAATTATAATTTGTATTGTAGTATTTATTTTAGAATATATAACAACAAGAGATATGCTAGAATCATTTAAATCTGCAATTGCTTTAGCAGTTGCTGCAATACCAGAGGGTTTGGCTACAGTTGTAACAATTGTATTAGCTATTGGTGTTGGAAAAATGAGTAAAAAAAATGCAATTGTAAAAAAACTTCCTGCGGTAGAAACTTTAGGAAGTTGCAATGTTGTATGTTCTGATAAAACTGGAACTCTAACACAAAATAAAATGACTGTCGTAAAGACTTTTGATGGTCAATTAGGATTACCTAATGGAGCTAACAAAAAAATGCTAAAGTATTTTGCAATTTGTTGTGATGCAAAAATAAGTGAGGTTGATGGAGAGCTTAAGCGTATAGGTGACCCTACAGAACTTGCGTTGCTTGATGCAAACAATGTTTATGGTCTTGAAATAAGTGAAAAAAGATTATTAGATATTCCTTTTGATAGTGAAAGAAAACTTATGACAACTGTTATCTATGAAAATAATAAATATATTTCTATAACTAAAGGTGCTCCAGATATCATTATTAATAAAGCTATAAATAATGATTTTGCAATAAAATGCTTGAAGGCTAATGATGAAATGGCAGAATCAGCATTAAGAGTTTTGGCTTTAGCAATTAAAGAATTTGACTATATGCCAAATATTAATGAATTAGAAAATGATTTTACAATTATTGGGTTAGTTGGTATGATTGATCCTGCAAGACCTGAGGTAAAGCAATCAATTGAACTCGCAAAAAAAGCAGGTATTAAAACAGTAATGATTACTGGTGATCATATTGTTACGGCTAAGGCTATTGCAGCTGAATTAGGAATTTTAGGTGAAAATGATAAAGCAATTACTTCTTTAGAATTAGAACAATTAACAGATGAATACCTAGAAAATCATATTAGTGAATATAGCGTTTACGCTAGAGTAGCTCCAAAAGACAAAGTAAGAATTGTTAAGGCATGGCAAAAAAACAAATGTGTTGTAGCAATGACAGGTGATGGAGTAAATGATGCCCCTGCATTAAAATCTGCTGATATTGGGTGTGCAATGGGCATTACTGGTACAGATGTTTCTAAGGAAGCAGCCGATATGATTTTAACAGATGATAATTTTTCATCAATAATTGTAGCTGTTAAGCAAGGTAGAGGTGTATATAATAATATACAAAAATGTGTTAAGTACTTGCTATCAAGTAATATTGGTGAGGTAATTACAATATTTGTTGCTTCTTTATTAAGTGTTTTTGGTCTAAAACTAGGTGTTCCTCTTTTACCTATTCATTTATTGTGGATTAATTTATTAACAGATTCCTTGCCAGCATTCGGTATTGCAATGGAGGAGGTAAATGATGATGTAATGACTGTCAAACCTAAACCAGTTAACGAATCATTTTTTGCTAATAAACTAGGATTAAAAATTGCATTTGAAGGAATATTAATAGGTATATTAACTTTAGTATCATATATAATAGGCAATAATATATTT
Organism: Anaeroplasma sp.; assembly: GCA_051874325.1. Taxonomy (GTDB): domain Bacteria; phylum Bacillota_I; class Bacilli_A; order Acholeplasmatales; family Anaeroplasmataceae; genus Anaeroplasma. The sequence goes on along the minus strand of JBJEFS010000018.1, from coordinate 740 downwards.
GAATCCCATATTGTTGGTCAAACAATGGCGTTTTTAACATTATCAACAACTCAGTTATTTCATGCTTTTAATGTGAAAAGTGATAAATCTATTTTTAGCAAGAGTACATTTAATAATAAGATATTAAATATTGCATTTATTATAGGCTTTTTACTTCAATTATTTATTATTTATTGTCCTGGTGTAAATGATATTTTTAAATTTACTGCATTAAATATTAGCTCCTTTTTAATTAGTATAGGACTTTCATCAATAATTATTGTAGTTATGGAATTTGGAAAATTAATAAAAAAAATAAATAGAAAACAGAATTAGTTTTTAAAAATATTTTAAACTTTCTACATAACAATTGTAAAAAAAATATATTTATTTTATAATATAATAAATATTGTTGCTAAGAGGTGTATTTTATGTTTTTAATCAATATAGAAAACTTACTAAAAAATAAACAAAACCAAATATTTATTTTATCAATAATATTTGTAGCAATTATAGTTTTACTATGGCTATTTATAATATTAATTAAAAAAAGAATTAAAAAACAAAAGTATTACAAAAATATTGCCAAACAGCAATTGGTATCTTTAGGTATTACTGAATTTGAAGATAATGATAAAAATAGTAAAAAGAATAAGAATGTAGAGGCACCAACAATTGAGACAGAAGAAAAACCAGTAGCTGAGGCAGAGGAAGAACTAGTAGCTGAGGTAGAGGAAGAACCAGTAGCTGAGGTAGAGGAA
>JBJEFS010000017.1:0-4334 GCA_051874325.1 Anaeroplasma sp. | reverse complement strand
GTATGGGATATTCATTTAGAAATTTAAAATATATGAGTCAATTTGCAAAAGAATTTTTTGAAAGTGAAATTAGGCAACAACCTGTTGCCCAAATTCCATGGGGAACTATAATAAATATAATGTCAAAAGCAAAATCACATGAAGAAATGTTATGGTATATTAAAGAGACTTATAAAAATGGCTGGTCGAGAAGTATGGTATTAAATCAGATAGCTATGAAGGCTTATGAAAGAAGCTTAATTAATCCTACAACTACTAAAGCAACTCATTCTAATGATTTGACTAATGAATTATTTAAGGATACCTATGTATTTGACTTTTTAGATAAAGAAAAAATAAAAACAGAAAAAGATTTAAAAAATCAAATGATAGATAATATTATTAAGTTTTTACAGGAATTAGGTCCTGGATTCACATTAGCAGGTAAGGAATATAAACTAACCACTCCTACAGGTAAAGATTTCTATATTGATTTATTAATGTATCATACAAAGATACATGCTTATGTTGTAATAGAAGTTAAAATAGGTGAATTTAGTCCATCAGATTTTGGACAACTAGTATTTTATGTTAATGCGATAGATGATCTTGAAAAGACTGATGGTGATAATGATACTATAGGATTACTATTATGCAAGGATGCAGACAGATATGTTGCTGAAACTACATTAAAGAAAAATCAACTATCACTAGGTATATCAAAATATAAGCTAATAGAAGAATTACCAGAATATTTGTCAAAGAAGTTATATGAGAAATAATATTTTGAGTTTTTATCTGCGAAAATTCAAGATTTCCGTTGAATCGGGAGCTATAGGTAAAAACACAAATGTATTGTTTTAAATATTAATATGATAGGCAATTGAATTTATTTGTGTTGCTATAATCAAATAAATTCTATATAATGAAATCGTAAAAAATGCAATTTAATTGCAAAAAATAAGAAAGTAGATGATTTTATGATTAAAAGGAATATCGAAATAATTATTGAAGAGACAACCGTACACTAATGGAGAATTGCAGAAATTATTTTATTATCGAGATAGCGATCAAAATGAAATTGATTTTGTATTGATAAGAAATGGAATACTTTCTTGTATTGAAATTAAAACTGGACAGTCATTTAATGCAAGTAACACAAAAGGATTTAAAAAACTTAAAAATACTAAATTTGAAAAGGAAAAGAATGCCATTATTTGTACAGCAGATAAGATATCAGTAATAAATGATGGTACATTTATTCTCCCTGTAAGTTCAATATAAAGTTAATTTATATTTTATATTCATAATATTTATTCACTTTTATGAGCTTTTATCTGTGAAATTTAAAAAATAACCATGCGTATTATCACAAATAAGTTTATAATTAAAGGTGTAAGAGAGGAGAAAGTATTATTATCTTAGTATAATTTTTATTAATTTAGTAATATAAGGTTATTTATGAAAAGTATTTTAACAGTTAAGAATATGAGAAAAAGCGATGAGTATACTATAAGTAATGGTGTTCCATCACAAGAATTAATGTGGCGTGCTGCCTTAGGTGTTTATAATAATGTTAATTGGCATGGCAATATTGGTATTTTTTGTGGAGGTGGTAATAATGCTGGAGATGGATACGCATTAGCATTAATACTTAAAGAAAATAATTATAATGTAAATATTGTATTAATTAATAATAATTTTAGTAATGATGGTAAATATTATTTTGATTTATGTTTAAAAAATAATATAAATATTATTGATATAAATGATAATCTAGTTAATTATGATATTGCTGTAGATGCTATTTTAGGTACGGGATTTAAGGGTGATTTAAAGGAAGAGTATAATAAAGCAATTAATATAATTAATCAAAATAAATATATTGTTTCTATTGATATTAATTCTGGATTAAATGGAGATAATGGTTTAGCAATTAATGCTGTTAAAAGTGATTTAACAGTTTCAATTGGATATTTAAAGCCAGGCTTATATTTGAATATGGCAAAGGACTATATTAAAAAAATTATAAATGTAGATATTGGTATTAGAGCTGTAAAGGATGTCTATTATTTGATAGAGGAATCTGATTTTTCAAACATTTTCAAGCCTAGATTAAATTTTACTAATAAAGGTAGCTATGGTTATGTTGGAATACTTGGAGGATCTACTAATTATCCTGGGGCTATAAGGCTTGCAAATCTTGCTCAAACAGCATTATATTCAGGATGTGGAGTATCAAGAGTTATTATTCCAGATTGTATATATAATTTGGTTTTTAATAATGTTTTAGAGGCAACAGTATATTCTATGCCATCTGATGGTAAAATGATGCTATACGATGAATTAGAGCTTAAATCAGCAATAAAAGGCCTAAGAGCTTTAGGTGTTGGCATTGGTTGGTCAGAAAGTAGAGAATATGAAAAAATATTAGAGTATTTAATAGTTAATTTCAATAACTCATTAGTAATAGATGCGGATGGATTAAACACTTTAGCAAAAATGGATTTAGATTTATTGAATAAAAGTAATAATAAAATAATCCTAACTCCTCATTTAAAGGAATTATCAAGATTAACAGGCTATGAAATAAAATATTTAAATGAGAATTTGATTGACGTTGCATTAGAATTTACTAATAAATATAATGTTATTTTATTGGTAAAAGGTCCTACAACAATCATTGCTTATAAAAATGATATCTTTATGGTTAATAAAGGCTGTAGTGGTATGGCAACTGCAGGTTCAGGTGATGTTTTAACCGGAATTTTAGTTGGTATGCTAGGTTATAGTGATGATACGTTTTTAACTACAGCCTTGGCAGCATATTTAAATGGATATGCTGGTGAATTAGCAATGAAGGAATATTGTGATATATCTATGGTTTCAAGTGATACTGCAAAGATGTTAAAATATGCCATAAAAAATATAAAGAATAATTTATTAAAATTATAATATTGTAAAAATCTTTTTGAATATAGTGTTGTAATAATATAGTAGCTATAGGTTTAGTGTATAAATTAGGAAAAATACTATTGACTTGATTATTAATTTAGTTTAAAATTAATACGAACCTGTAGTAAAGGTTTTTTATTTTGGATTTTAATGGAGGTTTTTATGAGAACTAAGGTTATATTAGTTTGTGAAGAATGCTTAAGTCGTAATTATACAACAACGAAGAATCCTCAAAAAAATACAGAACGTATTGAGCTTAAGAAATTCTGTAAAACCTGCAATAAATATACAATTCATAAAGAAACAAAATAGGAGGTTATTATGTCAGAAGTAGAAAAAGAAGTTGTAGAAACAGAAGAAGTTGTAGAAACAGATAATAAAGATGTTTCTGTAAAATCTGAGGTTGAAGAAAAAATTAGAAAACAAATTGAAAAAAAGCAACAAAAAAATGAAGCAATGGGTATTTATCGTATTTGGGAATATCTTAAGACTGAACATAAATGGGAAAATTACTTCTTTGTTGTTATTTCGCTAATCACATTAATTCTAGGCTGTTTAATTTTAACTGGTTCATTAGTTGTTAAAGATAATTTCCCAGTTATTGGTGATCATCCTACTGCTTTTGCTATTATATTAGTAGTAGCAGCTGGCTTAGGCTTAATTTATGCATTATATCCATTTTATAAGCCAGCAATACCTGAATTCAAGAAAATAACATGGCTTACTTTACCAAAATTTTTAGGTAATACGATAAGGGTATTTTTATTCTTAATTATTTTTACATTATTATTCTTATTATATGATGCATTCATAACTGAAATATTAAGATTAATTTTCTAAGGAGAGTATTAATATGAAAAGATGGTATATAGTAACAACATATTCTGGATATGAAAACTCTGTAAAAACTGACCTAGAACGTCGTAGAGAATCAATGAATATGCAAGATATGATTTATCAAGTATTAGTTCCTGAAGAAATTGAGGAAGTTGTTGATAAAAAAGGTAAGAAAAAGCAAAAGGTTAATAAATTATTTCCTGGTTACGTGTTCATTGAAATGGAAGTTGAAGATGAAATGGATGAGGATGTTTGGTTTATGGTACGTAATACACCAAAGGTTACAGGCTTCTTAGGCTCTTCTGGTGGAGGAACTAAACCAGTTCCAGTTTCAAAGGATGAGATGGATGAGATTTTAAGAACATTAGGAATTATTTCTAAACCTAAGTTTGAAATTGAAGTTGGAGATAAGGTTGAAATTACTGTTGGCTCATTTGCAGGAAGAATTTGTGAAGTATCTGCAGTGAATGTTGAGAAAGAAATTATTACTGTTTTAGTAGAGATGTTTGGTCGTTTCTCTCCAATGGAATTCCCATTCAATCAAGTTCAAAAAATATAAATAT
>JBJEFS010000016.1:3036-4359 GCA_051874325.1 Anaeroplasma sp. | reverse complement strand
TTCTTTTCGACATGATACGGAATAACTAATACTTGATATTTTGCTCTTGCCATTTCGTTTCCTCCACAAATTCAAATTTATTTTATTACCTTCCAATATCCTTTTTTATTTGTTCCAACTCTTTCAATATATCCTTTTTCAACAAGTGATACAAATACTCTTGAGACAGTTCTTCGGGATATTCCAAGTTCAACAACAAGAGTATCATAAGGTATACTTGGGTTATTTATTAACTCAAGAAGTATCCTTTTTTCATTATCATTTAATTCTTCAGAAAGATTTTTGCCATCATTTTTGCCATCATTTTTGCCATCATTTTTGCCATATAGCATTGTTTCCATAACTTTTTTATTAAAAGGGAAAATTACATTTATATATGTATCATGTATGTCAAATGCTTCTTTTCCATATTTTTCAATAATTTTTGGTATTCCATGACCAGTATGTTCTACTATCCCTAATTTTAAGAATATTCTCATTAATACTGAATTTCTTGGATGACTCACACCATTAAAGAAATCTTTTTCTGTAATTTCACGTGGTATTCCTCCATGTGACGTAATTTCAAGTCTATCACTATAAAATGATACAAGAGGTTCAGAAATAGTCCAATCATTATGAACAATTGCATTTACTAAAGCTTCATTGACACAATCTATATCATATAGGTATTCGTCAATACGTGGACGAACTGTAGTGTCCGTAACACAAATATTTTCTGCAACTAATCTATCTTTCATACGTTGTATTCCAAGTAGAATACTTTGATCGCCATAATCACTTCTTTGAGAAATGGAGGCTTTTGTATTACCTCTAAATTTAACAAAAATTAATGGAACCATATTTTTATCTGAAAGTAGTTCAGCCATTAAATTATATTCTCCATTCTTCATCAATAAACTAAAATTTGCATCAAATGCATTAGGATTAATATGATATCCTTTGCTGGTTAATAAAATCTTCATCATATCAAATGACAAAGGAGCATAATGTGATGGTGCCTTTAGAATAAAATCATCATCAATGAAATTTTTTTGATATCTATACTCAATTTCAACAGGGCTCATTTCCTTACAAGTTGTTCCAATTCTAACCAAACACCCTTTTGAAGAATAACCGTATTTCTTTATACAATAAATGGGCTTAAACCCCTTCCCAACAGAGATTCTAATAACATTTTTATTTTCTTCTTTAAAGGAATTTACTGTAATCTCATTTTGAGGATTAGGTTCAATTTGCGATGTTATACAATCAGATATTTTTTTATATGTATCGTCCATTTGATCATCAGGTATACCTTTTATTTCTCCCCAGTCAGCTATA
>JBJEFS010000016.1:0-2936 GCA_051874325.1 Anaeroplasma sp. | reverse complement strand
AAAAAAAGAGAAAAAAATCAATTAAAAAAGAAAAATCCCTGATTTTGTATCAGAGATATTCTTTCAATATGGTAGATATGACGGGAATCAAACAATTTTTCTTACTTTTAATTATAAATATAATTAACCTCTTTTTTTTATTTAGATTTAAAAAATCGAATTTTCACAATAGTAATGTTGCCACACTCTCAACGGCGGTTACCCCATTTTGTCAAATCCATATTCCCCAAACGAAATAAAAAATCTTTTTTACTTAATAGAGCTTTAACAAAATAAACTAGAGAATAAACAATCTCCATAAAACTTTAATAAATCATTTCTTTAAAATAACTCCTTAAAGCAGCATATATATCTTCTTGCATTTTTATAGATGATTTTCTAACAATGCTCTTATATTCTTCTATACTACAAGCTTGATTAATTTTTAGATAAGAATAAATTATTCCTCTCGATGATGATACTATTGCACCTAACCCATCATCATTAAAACAATTTATTATGTCTTTTGCACTACCTCCTTGGGCTCCATAACCTGGAACCAAGAATATATTATTATGCATAATTTGTCTTAATTGTTTAGCCTCATCAGGAAATGTTGCTCCTACAACAGCCCCTATAGGTGAATATCCATTTTCACCAACTATATTTATTCCTTTTTCATTAACAAATTTTGCTAAAATATTCATTACTGTATCATTGTTATTGATAGCTTCTGAGATTTGGGTTGAACTTGGATTAGAAGTCTTAACTAAAACAAAAATACCTTTCCCATTTAATCTTACTTCTTCTATAAATGGTTCAATACTATCACTACCTAAAAATGGCGATACTGTTAAAAAATCCGCATTTATAGGTCCATTATTATTTAAATGAGCATAAGCATACGCTTTTGCTGTATTTCCTATGTCATTTCTCTTTGCATCATCTACAACTACTAAATTATTATCATGAGCATACTTTATTATATCCTCAAATACTTTTATACCTGCATTACCATACATTTCATAAAATGCAATTTGTGGTTTTACTACTGCAACAATATCCTTAACTGCATCGATAACATCTATAACCCAATTATAAATAACTTGTACTTTAGATAATCCTTCTTTTTTATAACAATCAGGAATCTTATCATAATCTGAATCTATTCCTACACAGCTAGGATTTTTCTTTTTAATAATACCTTCTATTAATTTATCTACTACCATATTCAATCTTATATTTTTTTAATGCTTCTAGATATTCAGATGCAAAAACAACTCCATTTTCTACTGCATTTATAATATCATCTAAGTTAACAACTGAAAATATTTTTACTTTATATTCTTTTTCAATTTCTTCTTTAGCAGTTAAATATGGATTATTTCCTCTTTCCATTCTATCAACTGCAACAATAATATTTCTAACATTAGTTGAAGATTTTTCTTTAATCATCTGTAAAGCATTTTTGATTGTATTACCAGATATTAATGTATCCTTTATTAATATAAAGGTATCATTCTTTTCTGGTAATTTACCAATTGAATCAAGTACAGAATAATTAGCATCAATTCCATATTTTTGATATAGATACATACTTGTAGCTATTACACCTGGAATATCCTCAGTAGAATCACCTATTAATGTATCCACTCTAAATTATTTTCTCTTATGCATTCAGCATAAAATTGTCCTAATTTAGTTATTTGAGAGCTTGTTTTATAATTAGAACTATTTATTATATAAGGTGAAATTCTACCACTATGAAGCTTAAATTTACCAAATTTTAATACTCCATTATCCACCATAAAGCGAATAAAACGTTCTTTATAGTTTAAAGAATCTAATTTGTAATTAAATAATTCATCCATTGAAATACCAAAATATCTAGCTATAATAGGAAGTAATTCAACATCAGGAATAGAATTACCCGTTTCCCACTTACTAACTGATTGTGGAGAAATATTTAAAATATCTGCAAGCTCTTCTTGAGTTATTCTTTTATTCTATCTTAATGCTTTTATTCTTTTACCTATATTCAATTGCATCATTTTTCCTCCTCACAATCATTATATATAGAAATAATAGTATTAACCATATATTGCTATTTGAATAAAACTCAACTGTTAGTTGTTTTTTATTATATATTAGACATTAACGAAATACAATAAAATTCCCTCAAAAAAATCAAGCGTAACATAACACTTGATCTTATAATATTTTATTTTGTTTTGAATATTTAAATCTAATAAAAACTATCTTCGTTTCATAAATCATAAAAAAGTAAAATGTAATTGTTAATTATAGCATGTCTAATATTTTCATCTTTAATATAATAATATTTACAATCAGGATATGCTAGTGGAAACATACAAATATTATAAATGCTTTTTTCAATATCTTTCATCAAATCTACTGCTGCTTTTTTATTGCAAAGATTATTTGTAATATAATTTAATGTTTCATCAATATCATTAATAGCTAATTCTGTAAATTCATAATTATAAATCATATTTAGCTTTTAACTCCTTTAATGCACATGGTCCATCTTTTATTTTACCTTCTTCTACATTTGCAAGACCATTGAGTATAGCTTCATACATTTCAATTCTTTCTAATTTTTCTTCATATGTTTTTATACTCATAACAACCATATCACCATATCCATTTTTAGTAACAAAAATTGGTTCATTACTTTCATTACATAAATCTGATATTTTATTTGTATCTCTTAAATCTTTAATTGGAATTATTTGCATAACAGCACCCTCTTTCTTTGACATAATTATAGCATAATTATGTTCATTTTTCAATGATATTATACCTATACTATATAAAAACTTAATTATTTTAATTATTAATTAAAATCCAATTGTACATAATTAATATATTCTTTTTCATTTTTGCTTTGTTCAATATACAAAAATTGAAATGGGGTAGCTCCCGATTCAACGGAT
>JBJEFS010000015.1:0-4379 GCA_051874325.1 Anaeroplasma sp. | reverse complement strand
TTTTATTTATTTTTTTAAATTTTCCTCTTGACTTCTAATAGTTAGTCTCCAAATTCTAAAGCTTTATTATTTTATCTGCTTAATTTTTTATTAATTATAATTATTATAAATCTTCCTATAATAAACATTATAATACTAAGAATAATAAAAACTAATAAAAATATATTTTTAACCTCTTTCCATCTCATAGTTATTAAAATAATATCTAAAATTACTGCTGGAATAATATAAATAAATGAAAAAAGATTGTTTTTATTATTGAATATGCAAAGAGTCATATATGTGAAAAAAACAACTAATAGATAGGTTGTTATTCCTTCAACAATGTGAAAAAAATCTGCATATTCTAATTCCATTTTATATGTAACTGGAATAGACATTGAGTAAAAAATCAGATAAACAAATGATAACCATAGAATTACTTTGTTAGTCGTTTTTTTATGATTTAAAACTACTTGAAGCAGAATCCCTAAAATTAAAAATCCATATGAAATAAACTGTATGTATAAATATGTATATTCACTATGAACCATACCTGAAAGCAATAATATACCACTTGCAATAACAAGCGAAGAATAATCTATTCTATTAATGCTTTCATCATTTAAAATAAATAATGCCTTAAGGCTAGCTTTACATTTAAAGATAACATATATAATAAATCCAACTATTGATATAATAATTGTTGAATAAACAAATATATTGTAACTATTTCCAAAAATATTTATCCCATTTTTTATGCTTAAAGAAAATGACAAAACTCTTTCAATAAATAAAATAATAAAATATATAATAAACATTAAATTTATTAAATATTTAATCTTATTCTCTTTTGACATACACATTCACCTCGTTTTTATTCTTTAAAAGATTACTTTAATATTTTCTAGCTATGATAAAGTGATATTAACCTCATTTAAAAACCAATATTCAATATTATAATGAGTAATTCCATCCTTATACTGTCATATTAATCTCGACTAAATACATACTTTGGCGATGGATCACGATTACTTGATAATAATATGCTACTTGGATAAAACATTTCTTACCATCTCTCATTGAACAAAATCAATTCAACCTTAATATGTTATACAAGCACCTCATTTTGAAATTCAAACACCTAAGCTAAATTGAAAACAATATCAAAAAATAATATTTAAACAAATTAAAATTTACATCTCTTTTTGTTTTTTTCCACTCTTCTTTTAATAAACTATACATACATGCATCTACAATCCCTTTATTGCTATAATCAGCTTGTCTTAAAGTTCCTTCGTATAGCATGCCACACTTTTTCATTACATTACCCGAATGTGGATTATTAGGGTCGTGTTGAGATTCAATCCTATTAGCTCCAACTTCTTCAAACAAATATGGAATAATGGCCAAAAAAGCCTCGGTTGTAATACCTTGATGCCACCATTTACTACCTATACAATAGCCAATATGTAGAATATTTAAATTTTCATTTCTATCTACAACACTTATTGTCCCAATCGGTTCATTGATTTGCTTTAATACTATTGCCCATTGATAAAAATCTGCTTTCTTGCTTTCTTCAACCCAAGAACTAATTACTTTCCTTGTTATTGAGATATCAGTATGTGTTGGCCAACGAAGAAACTCTGTCACCTTTTTATCAGAAGTCCAATTTTTAAATACTGCTTCAGTATCGCTTAATTTAAAAGCTCTCAAGCACAATCTATTTGTCTCTATTGTTATTGTTCCTTTATGATTCATATCAATCCCTCTGATTCTATTTTTATTTTATCGCTTTCTAATATCCTGTCTTATTTGAACCAATTCTTTTTATCAAATTCTTACTAACTAATGAATTAATTGCTATTTAAATAGTAATGCGTGATTTTTCAAATTCATCCATAGCAATAATTTCACCTATTTGACAATGAATTAATCCAAACTTTTTATGAACTTTTAATTCCTCATCGTATTTGATATTATAATTTTTGAGTATTTTTTTGCATTCAAGTTTTATCTATATACTGTAAACATATTACTTCCTCCAACTACTCAAATAAGATTTTCGTTTTCTTCATATCTTCATTTTTTATTTCAATAAAAGAATCTACAAATCTGTTTGATTTAAAATCTTCTGGATAATAATTGTATTTTAAGTCAATTTCAAAATTTTCAGTTATATTTCTGATTGAAAACTTTTTTTCTGTAAATGTATTGCATACTAAAGGGTTAATACCATCTATTTTGCTATCAAGAATAATAATTGTTCTCCCGCAATCTTTACAAACTGCTTTAATCACTATTTGTTTATCTTTTTTTATTAGATAAGGAGCTAATATACCTTTAGTAACTTTACCAGTATGAAAAATACTAAATAAATGACATCCACAATCACATATGAGTTTGCCTTCAATTGCAACATTATCGTGTATTTTGTATATTTTTAAATTATTGATAATTCTTAATTTATCATTCATAAATACATCACTCCTCATATTAGTCAATATTAAATATTCCAAATATATTTATACAATCTTCATTTGAATAAGTATTTGTGAAAAATTCAATTTCTTCTTCAGTTAACGGAGTAATAGCAAATTCACAATCCCCTTTTTCCATAATATATTCGTGAATTGCAATTGTATTTTCGCTAAACATCTTTCTTCTTATATTTGCAGAATTAACATCCAACTTACCATTATTAAGATATATATCATAATTAAGTTCAGATATTTTTCCTTTTTCATACGATACATAAATTTCTATTTTTTCAATTTCTTCATATGAAGTAAAAACTTCTTCAATTTGAAAAAATCTATTATAGTAAATTCCATTATCATCATAATATGCATAATTGTTGCAAGATAATACTATGAAAGGGAATGATATAAAAAACATTATAAGAAATAAAGAGTATCCTTTAAAATAAATTTTAGGTCTATATTCTGTATTAAACATATCATATGTTGTTACAACAAAGAAAGGCCTTTTAATTGATAAAGGTATAATTGACATACATAAAGGCATTCCTAAAAAAAGCAATCCAATAGATCCAATAAATTGTGTTCCTAAAAAAATACTACCTTCTCCAGCATTATTTAATTTATTAACACCGATAATTATTAGAGTTCCAATTACAACAAAAATTAGAATAAATACAATTGTTATCATCGCATATTGATGCGACAAAGATTTAAAGAAGCCACAATAACTATCCCATTTGCCTGCATACTTCCTATTTGTTTCATCTATCAAATCCTGATGTTCGTATTTTTCAGGATTTTTATGTATATCCTTAATTTTAATAATTGTTATAACAATAGTAGCTATATAGCATAAAGCCAATATACAAAAAACAGCAATATTTATTTTCATTTTAAAGCCTCCTCAGCTCGGCATCTTTTCAACCAAACTAAATACACAAATAATTTTAGTTTCAAAATGGTCAAGAAGTCTATATTTATGAATAACCGTATTATACCATAATAATCCCCTTGTCTTTTATTCTAAATCCACTCTCTTATTATAAACAACAATATGTTTAGAATCATCAGTTGAGGTATAAATTAATAATCTCCATTGTTCTATTTCATCAACAAAGTGATTGTACCCATTTGATACAAACGATTCTATTACTACTCCATTATCAAAAATAATTGTTAAATCATTAAATTTATTATAAGTAACTTTTGTAACAAAACCATTTATTATTTCATCTCTATATTTATCAAAGAAATATTTTTCGTCATTGTTAGTATCTGATTTTTCATCCCAACTCTGATAATCTAAAGTTGTAAATAAAATATCATCGTTTTTACTAACTCTTGTAAATTGTTGACAATGAATACTAATATTTCCGAAATCTAATATTATCATTTGACATGCTAACTTTATATCTTTTAATTTGCTTCCAACTAATTGATCCAAGTAATTTTGCAACTTTTCAAACATGATTATTTCACATCCTTTAACTTCAATATTGTAACAATTAATTGTTAATGTTAACTTTATCATTATATACTAGATTTTACAATATTTCTATCATAATAACAATGAATTAAACTATCAAATATAATTATAATGGTGAAAAAGAGTTAAATTTAGAAGACCTAAAGCTGGCTTACCATCTAATACCAATGAAATAATAACATAGAAGATGCAAACATAATAGGTGTATCAAGAGGAACTTTTTTCAGATCAGTTAAAAATATACAAGCTTTCGTTTAACCGTTGATTTTTAAAATCAGACAAATACACTTCTAACGCCTAATTTTCAACTCAAAAATGCATAAAAAAAGCCTTGATGCAGCATTTCTACTGTATCAAAGCATTGCTTTCTTTTTGGCAAAGATAAACCATTTTGATACAAAATGCAAACACCTTTCGTTTTTTGAAAA
>JBJEFS010000014.1:0-54335 GCA_051874325.1 Anaeroplasma sp. | reverse complement strand
AATAAAATTCTATAAAGCTATAGCTTATTTTATCTATAGCTTTATAGAATTAAATCTTATTTATTATAAACTGATATAGCTTCTTTATACACAGCTAAAATATTTTTTGAATATTGGTTTTTACTATATTTTTTTACTGATTTTTTTGTATTCATTTTAATTTCATCTAATGAATTTCTATTCTCATATATAAATTTCATTTTATTAATTAGCTCTTCACTATTATTAAAGTAAAATCCATTATAACCATCTTCAACTACGTCTAATATACATTCATCCTTTTTAACTAAAACTGGTATACCTGATGAAAGAGCTTCAATATAAGTTAAACCTTGTGTTTCAGACTCTGATGCATTAACAAATATATTGGAAATTTGGTAATATATTGGAACAATATCATATGGTATTAAATCTGTAAAAATTACTTTATCATTTAATTGCGTAGTAGAAGCTAGTTCCTTAAGTTCTTCTAAATCTGGCCCTCCACCAACAATTAATAATTTCACATTTTCATTATTTGTGAATGCTTTAGAAAATCCTTTTATTAATTCCTCAATATTTTTTTCCTTTGAAGTTCTTCCGATAAATGTAAAAACAAATTCATCTTTTAAATTTAATTCTTTTTTTAAGCTTTCTTTTCTTTCATTAGAAAAATTAGACTCATCAAATCTACTTAATTCAATTCCTGTAGGGATTACCTTTACATTACCCTTCATACCATAAATAGCCAAATCATGTAATACTTTTTTAGTAGGAACGATTTCTATTGTTGAGGCTTTAGAAATTGGCTCAGTAAACCATTTCTTTTCAAGCCATAATAATTGTTTATGAAATAATCTATCAAGCTTAGGAAATAAATACTTTATATACTCCTTCCAAGAAGTATGCAATGTATGAACAATTGGAATACCGAGCTTTTTTGATGCTTTAATTGCTATTTTAGAAATATTATACTCTGTATGAACATGTATAATATCTAAATTATATTGCTTAACAATTTTAACAAATCTTTTATGAGTAAATGTATATCTGTAATCCTTAATAGCTTTAAATGGATATGGTCTAGCTTTGAAGTTAATAATATTTTTATTTTCTAATTCCTCTTTATTGTCAACCTTGTTTTCATCAAAGCTAGTAAAAATAAAGCATTCATGTCCCATTTTTTCTAATCCTTCATAAAGCATTTTTATAGATGTAACAACACCACTAATAGCTGGATAATATTGATCAGTAAATAGTCCTATCCTCATCTTTATTTCTCCTTTCAAAAATACAATACATAGCTAAACCATAAAAAATAAGAAGATAATAAGTTAATAATCTCCATATAAGCATACCACTTAATGCTATACTCTTAGAATCATTTGCCATTATTAATCCACTAAAAAAAGTTGTAAAAGCCAATTCGGCACCACCACTTGCGCCTGGAGTAGGAAGCCATATTGAAACAGTAAGACTAAATGATGTAATAGCAATACTATAAAATAAATTATTTAATCCTAAGTTTTCTCCAATCGCTAAGAAAGAGAAAAATGGAATTGAATAATATAATAATAAAGATAATGCCTTTGAAATAATACAACTAAACCAAACAATCTTTGAATTATTAATTTCTTTAAACGCTGCTTGCATTTCATCAACATAAATTACAAAATCTTCCCTTTTATTTCCAATTATTTTTGAAATAAATTTTATTTTGCATAATAAATCTAATAATTTTATTATTAATTTACCCATAAATCTTGTAGTTCCAATAGAAATGATAATCAACATAATAAACAAATTAATGCTAAAACCTACAATAACCAACCATGTTAAATTATCAATTTGTGCTTTAAATCTATTATAATACAAAATTATACAAATTGCACAAAAAATATTTAAAACTATTTGATATGCTAAAAAATTAAGCAAAAGACACGAAGTCGAGTCAGATAATTTCATATTTTTTCTTTTTAGAGCATATGCCTGAAATGGTTGTCCACCAGAAGAAAAAGGTGTAATGGCATTAAAGAAAAATTCTGAACCAGAAATTGTAAATGCATCCATTACAGAAATATCTTTATATTTATGCTTAATTAATACTACCAAAGAAAATTGATGCACAATACAATATAATATAAGAATAAAAAATGAAATAAGCAAATAAAATGGTTTTATATTGTTCTTTAAAATTCCAATAATTTGATTTATATCACCGATAGAGCATAGTAACACAATTAATAAAATAAGAATAGCTAAAACAATTAATAAATTCTTAATAATTTTTCTTTTAGAATACATTTTACATTTCCTCAAGATAATGAATTCCTAACAATCTTAAGCCTTCATTCAATACAATTCTTACACATTTTGCAAGAGCAAAATTAGTGTTTCTAATCTGTTCTTCCTCTACATTGATTTTTTCAATTGAATAAAACTTATTAAAGCTTGCAGCTAGTGATAACAAGTACTTTGCTATAACACTAGGTGAGTATTCATTTGCAGCCTTTTCTACTATTGATTTAAACATTGAAATTTGCTTAACAATTTCAAAATAATGTGGCTTTTCAAAAAGCTTCGAATCACAATTATTTAAATCAAATTCTTTATTTCTAAGAATAGATGCAATTCGTACTCCTGTATATTGTAAATATGGTCCTGTCTGACCCTCAAATTTAACAGATTGTTCTAAATTAAATTCAACATCTAAACCACGATAATTTTTTAAATCACCAAACACAATTGCTGCAATACCAACATATTTTGCAATTTGCTCCTTGTTTTCCAAGTCTGGATTTTTTGTAGAAATCAATTCATAGGCTAAAGAAATCGCTGTTTTTAATACATCATAAAGTTTTACAACATTTCCTTTTCTTGTTGAAGCCTTTTTACCATCTGTCAAATATAATCCAAAATTAACATGGATAATGTCATCAGAAAAATCATAACCCATTTTAGAAATTAGCTTCTTTAATTGATTAAAATGTAGCTTTTGTTCATTACCAACAACATAAAGGATTTTATCAAAGCTATATTCCTTTTTACGATAGAATACTGCAGCTAAATCTCTAGTAATATATAATGATCCACCATCACTCCTTTTAATAAGGGCAGGAGGCATATCATCACCTAAATCAACTATTTGAGCTCCTTGGTCTTCGTGTAATAAGCCTTTATTTTGTAACTCTTCTACAATTGGATCCATTTTATCATTAAAGAAGGCTTCACCATTGTAAGAGTCAAAATCAATCTCTAGCAAGTCATAAATCTGGGCAGATTCCTTTAAAGATTCATCTTTAATCCATCTCCATAGCTCTAAATATTCAGGATCCTTTAATTCCATTTTCCTAAAAGCTTCTCTTGCTTCATCCTCAAGTTTAGCATTCTTTTCTGCTTCCTCATGGAATTTAACATATAGCCTAGTTAACTGATTAATTGGATCCTTCTGTATTTCTTCCTTGTTACCCCATTTTTGATAAGCAACTATCATTTTTCCAAATTGAGTACCCCAATCACCTAAATAATTTATAGCTACAGTTTTATAGCCACACTTTTGTAGTATTAATTTTAAGGAATTACCTATCATCGTTGAACGTAAATGACCGATAGAAAAGCTTTTAGCAATATTAGGACTAGAATAATCCAATGTAATACATTTATCCTTACCGATATCGCTAGACCCAAAGCCTTCATTCTTAGATACACAATCCTTTACAATTGAAAGAGATAATTTAGCCTTATCTACAAATAAATTTAAAAATGCACCTATTGCATTAATTGATGAAATTTCTAAATTAAGCTTCTCAATTACTTCCTTTGCCTCAGTAATCAGTTCAGGAAGTGGCTTTCTTAGAGCTTTAACAATAACAAACATAGGAATTGATATATCACCAAGATTTGGATTCTTTGGTTCCTCAACAACTACTGAAAGTTCTAAACAATATTTTTCTTTATAGTATTTTTCAAGTTCATATTTTAAAGTATTTTTTAGTTGGTCTATCATAATTTACCTCCATTTTTATATGTAAAAACTGAGACGTGAGTCTCAGTTATAATTAGATTATTAATTATTGCTTGAAGCTTTTTCTAAGGTTAGTGCCTTATTAATATAATTACTCCATGAATACTCATCGTTATCAACATATGTTTGAGTATTAAATATTAAAGTACCAGACTTGAATACTAATAAAGCTGGCTCAGTAATATCTACCATGTCAAATTCGTCTTGACTCTTGTCTTTACTTTCATTCAATAAAGCATTCTTTTCCTTAGCTTCATTATTGAAATCAATTGAGTTAATATCGTCTTGTTCTTCAACCCAAGTACAGAAAAATAAATAAACTGTCTTAATTTCATGTTCTTTTGCTTGAGTATTAATTTTACTTAGGTTTTCTACAAAAGCACCTTGTGAAAAAGAGCCATAAAATACATATGTATATTCATCTGAATTCTTTTTGTTAACAAGCTTTTCAAATGAAATTTCTTTAAATACATGTTCCTCTGGTAAAGTAGAATAAGAAGTAGAATTTGCACTATTATACTCTGTTATAGCATCATTATATTTTTCTAATGTTTTAGCTGCATTAGAAGGTAATGCCATTATAATTGTTGCAGTAAGAATTGCTAAAAGAGCAACAACTAATATTACGAGTTCCTTTGTTAACTTGAATTTTACTTTATTTCTTCTATTTTTTGATGCCATATATATAACTCCTTAAAAAAGATTAATTATTACAATAAAAACGATTTGCCATATGATTATACCAAAAAAAAACTATTATATCAATAGAAAAATATTTTTTTTGACTTTTAATTTTAGGAAAAATATGATAATACTTTTTTTCTTCAATAAACACTAAAAATTCATCCAGTAAAAAAAGTTTTATAAATTTTATTTATAATTTTATAGATTATTTTACTTGTTAATAAATTGTTTATGTTATATAATTAAAGTAAGATTAATCGTAACTAAATAATGAGGTGACAATATGAAAGTTTTAATTTGTGCAAGTGAAGGTGCTCCATTTGCCAAAACTGGTGGACTAGCTGATGTTATCGGTGCTTTACCAAAGTCTTTAAAGGAAAATAATTGTGATGCAAGAGTTATCATGCCGTATTACAAGAAAATCAAGGACAAAAACATTGCATACTACAAGGGCTATTCATTTGTTAGAATGGGTTCTAGTATGGAATATATTGGTGTTTTTCATGCTATTCACGATGGTGTAGATTTCTATTTTATTGATAATGACAAGTATTTTTATAGAGACGCACTATATGGATATGGTGATGATGGCGAAAGATTTTCTTTTTTTGATTTTGCTGTATTAGAAGCAATGAGAGTAATTGATTTTTATCCTGATATTATACATTGTAATGATTGGCAAACAGGATTAATCCCTTACATATTGAAAACAAATTATTCAAATAGTGATGTTTATAGAAGAATAAAAAGTGTATATAGTATTCATAACATTCAATATCAAGGTATCTTCCCAATGGAAATGATGTCAATTCTTTCAATGCCATATTCAAATTCAATTGAATTTGGTGGATGTATTAATTTTATGAAAACAGCAATAATGAATTCAAACGCTATAACTACTGTTTCTCCAACTTATAAAAATGAAGTCTTAACTGATCAATATGGATATAATTTAAACAATATTTTAGGTCTTCGATATTTCGATTTTGAAGGAATTTTAAATGGTATTGATACTGTAAAATATGATCCGGAAACTGATAAAAACATTTATAAGAATTATAGTATTAAAAATTTTGTTTCTGGTAAAAAAGAGAATAAAAATTCATTATTAAAAGAATTTGGTTTAGATACAAAAGAGGATTCTCCTGTATTTGGTCTAGTATCTAGATTAGTTGATCAAAAGGGTATTGATTTGCTAATGCCTATTATTGATGATGTAATTAATCATAGCAATGCAAAATTTGTTCTTATGGGAAGTGGAGATCAAACATATGAAAACTTCTTCCGTTCTGTTGAAGCAAGATATCCAAATCGCTTTAAGTGCTACATTGGATATTCTGATTCAATTGCTCAAAAAATATACGCTGGTACAGATATTTTCTTAATGCCTTCTAAATTTGAGCCATGTGGATTAGGCCAAATGATTGCGATGAGATATGGAACTTTACCACTTGTAAGAGAAACAGGTGGCTTAAAGGATACCGTTACACCATATAATTCTTTTACTGGTGAAGGTACTGGCTTCTCATTTGCAAATTTTAATGCTTATGAATTAAAGGATATTATGTTCCTAGCAATAAACACTTATAACAACAATAAGACTGCTTGGAAAAAGCTTGTAAAACAAGCAATGGAAAAGGACTATAGCTGGAAATCTTCAGCATTAGTATATATAAACTTATATAATAAGCTAATTTAATAGGGAGGAAATATAATGGAAACTTTAGCTTTAATTTTAGCTGGTGGTCGTGGTTCTAGACTAGATATTCTTTCTGAAAAACGTTCAAAACCAGCAGTACCATTTGCAGGTAAGTTTAGAATAATTGACTTTGCCTTATCAAATTGTACTAATTCTGGAATATTCCAAATTGGAATTCTAACACAATACTTACCATTATCTCTTAACGAGCATATCGGTGTTGGTAAGCCATGGGATTTAGACAGACGTGATTCATTTGTAACACTTCTTCAGCCTAATAATTCATGGTATAATGGTACAGCTGATGCAATTCGTAAGAATTTAGAATTCGTTAAACGTTATGCATCAAAATATGTTCTAATTCTTTCTGGTGACCATATTTATAAAATGGATTACTCAAAGATGATTGAACAACATAAGCAAACAGGAGCTGATTTAACAATTGCTGCTAAAATCGTTCCAATTGAGGAAGCATCTAGATTTGGTATCTTAGAAACTGATTCAAATTTAAAAATTCAAAAATTTGTTGAAAAACCAAAAGAGCCAAAATCAAATAAGGCATCAATGGGTATTTATGTATTCTCAACTCAAGCTTTAATTGATGCAATTGAAGCACATCCTGAAATTGATGATTTAGATTTTGGAATGCACATAATTCCTGAAATGATTAATACTAAAGAAGTTTATGCATATGAATATTATGACTATTGGAAAGATGTTGGTACATATGATTCATATGTTGAAGCAAATTTAGAATTATGTCATGATACTGCTTTAGACCTATATGATAACAACTGGAAAATTTATACTAAATCTGAGGATTTACCTCCTGTTAAGGTTGGAGATACTGCTACAATCCGTACATCATTAGTATCTAATGGTTGTAAAATAGATGGTGATGTTGAGGATTCTGTTTTATCACCTGGCGTTATCGTTGGAAAAGGTTCATCAATCAAGCATTCAGTTATTTTGAATGACGTTGTTATTGGTGAAAATTGTCATATTGAAGATACAATTATTGATAAAAATACTGTTATTGGTGACAATTCAACAATTGGAACTGGTGAAGATAGAACACCTAATAAGGATAACCCTAAGGTATTATCTAGTGGATTAAATGTTATCGGTAAAAAATTAATTTTACCTGAAGGATTAGTTGTTGAAAGAAACGTTCGTATCTTCTCATCATCAAATCCTAAAGCCATTTCAAATAAACACATTAAATCTGGTGAAACAATTAAATAATATAAATTAAAAATCCTACAAATTAAATGTAGGATTTTTTTATTATCTCTCATCACCAATAGTAAATACTGCAAGAGTACCAGGTCCTGAATGTGCACCAATTACTGGACCAATTTTAGTAATATATATTTTAGAATTAATATTATAATCTTTATATTTTTCTTCAAGTAAACTTTTTGCAAATAACGCATCCTCTTCACAATCAGAATGACCGATAAATGTAATGAATTCTTCTTCTTTTTCAATATTCAGTATAGAATTATTAACGATTTGTCTAATTGATGATTTTCTACCAGATTTTTTACTTACAGGATTAAGATGTCCACCATCATCAACATTTAAAACTGGCTTTATATTCAGCACTTTAGCTAAAAAAGCTGCAGATGCTGAAAGTCTACCACCTCGTTTTAGAGTATCCAAATCATCAACTGTAAACCAATGACGAATTCTTTTTTTATATATTTCACAATAGGATACATTATCCCTTAGTGACATACCACTTTTTTTATTCTTGCTTGCTTGATATACTAGCATACCTTCACCTGCTGATGCACATAATGAATCAATAACCTCAATTGTGCGATCTGGAAATTCACTCTCTAACTGTTCTTTTACAAGCCTAACAGAATTATATGTACCAGATAAAGCTGAAGAAAATGCAATATATAATATATCCTGCTTTTTCATCAAATATTTTCTAAAGCATTTTTCAATATCTAAAATATTTAATTGCGAAGTTGTAGCATTGTTTCCCTCTCTTAATAGACTATAAAACTTTTTTAAACCCATTTCTCTTTCATCAAAATAATTTTTATACTCTTTATTTTTAATTCTAAAGCTTAAAGGCATAAATTTAACGTCTAAATCGGCTGCAAATTTAGGTGTTAAATCACATGTTGATTCACTAATTATAACATATCCCATATTAATATCTTTTCCTCTTCTTATTTTTTAAATCTTTTTTCTTAAGCTTATCAGCTAATTCATTAATTTGAGTTTGTCTCTTTTTTTTATATCCAGGTGAAACCTTTTTAGGCTTAGGAATATATTTTGAGGCCTTAGCCTGATAATCAGTTTTGGGCTTAATTCTTTGGGCTCTTGTGTTTCTTCCCTTATAAGGAATCAATTCTTTATCCTTTATCTCGTAATACTTTGGAACAATACCTTTTTTTGATAGATTATCTAAATATGTATCATCTATATCCTCATAAAACGTATAAACAATTCCTTCACGATACATTCTACCAGTTCTACCACTTCTATGAATATAAAATTCATAATCATATGGTATATCATAATTAATAATATGACTTACTCCTTCAATATCAATTCCTCTAGCTGCTAAATCTGTAGCTACCAAATATTGATATTTTAATGATTTACAATCAGCTAAAACTCTTTTTCTTTCTCTTTGTTGAAGATCACCATGTAATAATCCAACAAAATAACCATCTGATGAAAGCTTAGCTGCTAAATCATTAACATTCTCCTTTTTATTAACAAAGATAATACAGAAATAAGGCTGAATACATGATAGTAAATCTTTTAATACCATATACCTATCTCTATGCTTTAATGGTATCCAAGCATGTTCTATTTTTGTATCATTAGTATTATTAATATCAATTAGATTCACATTTGTCATGTATTTTTTTAGATATGGTAAAATTCTTTCTGATATTGTTGCTGAAAAAAACATCATCCTTGCATTAGTTAAAACAGAAGCTATTATATCTAAATCATTTTGAAAGCCACTATCAAATGCCATATCTATTTCATCAACAATAAAATATTTTGACGTATATATTTTTAAAACATTACTATTAACTGCCAAATCATTTATTTTCCCTGGTGTTCCAATTACAATTTGAGGTAAAGAGCTATTCAATCTCTCAATCTCCTTGTTCCTATCAGAACCACCAGTATATAATCTAATATCTATTCTATCCTTATAAAATGATGCAATATGTTGAGCAAATTTATAGATTTGTAAGGCAAGCTCATTCGTTGGAGCAATAATTGTTGCCTGTACAGAGTAGTCACTCTCATCTAAATCTTGAAATATTGGAATTAAGAAAGCATGAGTTTTACCAGAACCAGTCTTTGATTTCGCTAAAATATTCTTATTTGTTTTTAGTTCATTAAAAACAGACTTTTGTACATCAGTAAATTCTTTAAAGCCTAAATCCAAAATAGCTTTAATAATATAATCCTTAAATGTATAGTTATCAAAGTTCATAATCATCTTCCTTTCATTATTTTTTGCGTTTTTATATTATCATTTTTTTCATTTATTTACAAGTTTAAAATTATTTCTTACCTTTTCGATAAATAAAATTTTTACCATATTTTTCCTGATATTCTCTTATTAATGATTCTATTCTTTCTTCCTTCTGACTGATATCAGATATAGTAAATAAGTTATATTCCTTCGGTAAATCATTATAATGGATTAAATTAGAAAGACCAATTCCTAAAAGACGATATGATTTATTAGAATCATAGTTTTCTTCAACTAATTCATTGGCAAGATCATAAAATGTATATAAATCATCTGTGTAATCATCTAAAGTTTTTCTTCTTGTAATAGTATCAAAATTACTATCTCTTAAAGTAATAGTAATTGTTTTTGCTAAGTAACCATCAGCCTTCATTTTATTAAAAACTTCTCTTGTCATTTTTCTAATTTCAAGAAGTATTTGTGATTCAGAAGTTTTAAATATATCGAACGTTGTTGATGTAGAAATACTCTTTGAATCAGCAAAACGATTAGGTTCAACAATATTTGAGCTATTTCCAATTATTGAATTATATGCGTAATTATATGTATTTTCACCTATTAAATTTATTATTAAGCTTTTATTATTAAGATTCATAAAATCAGCAATTGTCTTTATTCCAATATCAATTAATTTTGGATATGTTTTTTTGCCAATTCCATATATATCTTTAACTGATAATGGATATAAAATACTTTGTACCTCTCTTTTTCGTATTACAGTAATTCCTAATGGTTTTTTCATATCTGATGCCATTTTTGCCAGAAAAAGAGTTGGAGCTATACCAATTGAACAAGGAAGAGATAATTCTTTAAGTAAACGGTTTTGAATTTCATTTGCTAAAACTAAAGGATGGATACTATTAGATATTTCAGTCATATCTGCATATACCTCATCAATACTAGCAACCTCGATTAGTTTTGTATAAGATTTAATTATATTAACAAATTTTTTATGATATTCCTCATAATACTTATAGTCAGGATTAATAACCAACAAATCAGGCTTAAGCTTGAATGCATCAGCTAAAGACATAGCTGAATGTATACCAAATTTCCTTGCCTCATAGCTTGCAGTAGAAATTACACCCTTATAGCCACCTTCTCTACCTATCGCAAAGGCAGTTCCCCTTAATGCAGGATTTAAGATACAAGCAACTGAACAAAAATATGCATTCATATCTATATGAAAAATAATTTTTGAATGATTTTGTTTTTTTAACATTTATATCTTCCTTTTTTTTTTCTTTTAGTATATAATTAAAACGATACGATTTATTATAACATTTTTTTGTAAGTAGGTGAAGAATAATGTCTAAAAATAATAAGAATTCAAAAAAGAATACTAAAGATGACAAAAAGAAGAATAAAGCTTATAAGAATCCTGCAACTACATTATGGGGAAAAATCATTATCCTAATATTAGCTTTAGCAATGTGCTTAAGTGGTCTTATATCATTAATCTATCTTATTATTCAAAATATATAAAATTTGGAGCAAAGAAACCTTTGCTCCATTTTTTCAGTCCAAAATATTTATACCCATGTCCTCAAACATCCATTCTAAATAAATTCCATATCCATGAGTACTATCTTTAAGCGAAACATGAGTGACTGCACCTATAATGGCACCATCTTGAATTATCGGACTTCCACTCATCCCTTGAACGATACCTCCAGTTTTAGATATTAAGTTTTTATCGGTAACCTCAAATTCTATACCTTTAATATCCTTTTTGTTTTGTTTTTCTAAAGAGGTAATTCTAATACTAAATTTTTCAACAAGTGTTCCTTCTATACATGTCCATATTTCTGCATCTCCACAAACAATTTCATTTTGAGTCTTAAATGGTAGTAATGTCATGTTAGAGTAATTAAAATTAGCATTTGCATTACCTTGGACACCTGTATTTGTGTTTTTTTCAACATTACCTATCGAATCACCTGAAATAGTAGCCTTCTTTTCTCCAGCCTCATTACGAGTTGGATATTTTATGCCTATTACCTTAGCCTCATAGATTTCGCCACTATAAAAGTCAGAATCTGTAATCTTATGTCCTAAGCTACCATATATATTAGCTTCCTTAACATAATATGTTAATGTACCTACTCCTAAAATTGAATCCTTAATATATAGTCCTAAGCTATAACCATCTTCTGTCTTTACAGGTGTAATTGTTGATGTAAACTCCTTTTGATTTCTCCTATAGGTAATATCAACAGTACTATCTCCTATTGATGAAAGAATAGTAAGAATATCCTCCTTATCTTCAATCTGACAATTATTAATTGATACTATGTAATCGCCCTCCAATAAACCACATTTACTCCATGGCTTATAAACCTTACCATTTACTTCAATACCATAGGTTCCAACAACCTCTACTCCACATCTTAATCTTATTCCAATTGCTTGACCTCCAACATATATTTTATCATCCTTTGATAAATCATAGGCAAAAACATTAATAGGAATATAAAGCAATATAATTATTAATACCAATAAAATTATTCTTTTAAATTTCTTCATTTATATCACCTATAAATATTTTTAACAAAATATCAAAAAAAACATATCCAATTTTTAACAAATATGATATAATGTCGCCGGTGATAAAAATGATAAAATTAATAACAATAGATCTAGATGGGACTTTATTCGATAATAAAAAAGTCATTTCTGCTGAAAATAAGCTAGCAATTAAACAAGCTAAGGAACTTGGTGTTAAAATTGTAATCGCAACAGGAAGACCCATCAGTGGTGTTCTACCAGTTTTAGAGGAACTTAATTTAACTTCTGATACTGACTACGTAATAATCTATAATGGAGCTAAAATATTAAATGTTAAGACAAAAGAATTAGTATTTAGTTCTGTAATTAATGGTAAAACAGTAAAGGAACTTTATAAAGAATCCAAAAGATTAAATGTTTTTATCCATGCATTTAGAAAAAATGAAGAGCTTATTTGTCAAGAACAAAATCCATACACTGATATTGAAGCAAAGATTAATCATCTTGACTCTATACAATTTAATTTTAATGAAATAAATGACAATGATGAATTCTTAAAATGTATGTTTGTAGATAGTGATGAAAACATTACCAGAGTAATGAATGAAATAAATCCAAAATTTTATAAAAATTATTCTATGGTTAGAAGTTCTAAAATATTCCTAGAATTTTTGAATAAAACTACTCATAAGGGGCATGCATTAGAAGCTTTAGCAGAATATTTAAATATTAATATCAAAGACACAATGGCAATAGGTGATGCAGGAAATGATTTACCAATGATTAAAGCAGCAGGAATTGGTGTTGCGATGGAAAATGCATTTCCTGAAATTAAAGCATATGCCGATTATATTACTGCTTCTAATTTAGATGATGGAGTAGCTAAAGCAATTAAAAAATTTGTATTAGAACAAAAAGAGATTGAAGCTTAATCAATCTCTTTTTTATTTAATCAACAAAGATTTAGCATGTTCTAAAGCATAAAGTGATATTTTATCTCCTGATAACATTATAGCTATTTCTTCAACACGTTCATCGAATGATAATTTATCAACCTTTGTATAGGTTCTATCATCATGTTCAATCTTATAAATTTTTAAATGATTATCCCCAATTGCAGCAACCTGAGGTAAATGAGTAATGCATAAAACCTGAACATTTTGTGCTATTTTGTGCATTTTATCAGCTATTTTTTTAGCTGTTGTCCCACTAACACCAGTATCTATCTCATCAAAAACCATTAAAGAAAGATTTGATGTTGCAGATAAATAGCTTTTGAAAGCAAGCATAATTCTACTCATCTCACCACCAGATGCAACCTTGTATAATGGTTTTAATGGTTCACCCTTATTAAAGCTTATTAACAAAACTGGATTATCAATTCCCTTTTCAGTAAAAATGGCTGAATTAAATGGATCTTCCATATTAATATCTTCAAATCTTATTTCGAAGCAAGTATTTTCTAAATCAAGACTTTTTGCTTCCTCTATAATATTTCTCTCTATTTCTTTGCTGATTTTTTTACGATAATTTGATAATTCTATACTAATTGCTTTTAATTTATTAAACTGATTCTTAACTTCGTTTTCAGCATTCAGCAATACCTCATCGTAATTTGTAACCAATTGAATTTCTAAATTAATTTTTTCAGAATATTCTATTAATTGATTTACATTCATTTTATATTTATCAATAGCTTTATTAATATTATTCAATTGTTCATTATATCTATTTAACTCTTCTTCATCATAATCAAGATTATTGATTTGTCTA
The DNA here is from genome assembly GCA_051874325.1 of Anaeroplasma sp. GTDB lineage: Bacteria > Bacillota_I > Bacilli_A > Acholeplasmatales > Anaeroplasmataceae > Anaeroplasma. Next base: position 40,142 of record JBJEFS010000014.1, on the reverse strand, counting down.
TATAAATCATCCTTTATTTCTGAAATAATATAGTAAGAATCTAATAATCGTTCACTATTTTGTAAATAATCATTAGAATATGCTGAAATTTTTTGTAATGCTTTAGCAGCATTATAAATTGAATCAATAGAGCTATATTCATTTTCTAAAGAAGAATAAGCTTCGTTTAAATTAGTAAATATTTTATCATAGTTAGCTAACCTAGCAATTTTTTCATTTAATTCTATGTCCTTATTTGGATAAAGCTCTAATCCTTTAATTTCTTCAAGCTCATACCTTAAAAAATCTAATCTATCAATTGTATTTTTTTGGCTATTTTTTATCTTATTATAGGAAGAAATACTATTTGTATAATCATATAAAGCCTTTGAATACTGAGACATTAATCGATTAAATTGATTATCATTTTCTGGATCAATTAAATCTAAATAAGAATTAGGTGAAAATAACTTAAAGGTATCATTTTGAATATGAATGTCAGCAAGATATGAAGCTATTTGTTTTAATATTGTTAATGTAATATTTGCATCATTTACCTTAATTATAGTTCTTGATGAATCAAGTATCTCACGATGAATGACTATATCATCTTTAACCGGGATAGCATTTTTTTCAAATATATTATTTAATACATTATTATGAGTGAAAACACCTTCAATGATTGCCTTCTTCTTTCCATATCTTATCATATCTGTATCAGACCTAGCACCTAATAATAAAGAAATAGAATCAATTATTAATGATTTACCAGCTCCAGTTTCACCTGTTAAAACAGTCATACCTTTATCAAATTCAACAGATATATCTTCAATAATCGCAAAGTCCTTTACATATAATAGCTTAAGCACACTATCACTCCCTACTACATACCTCTATAACATTAATGTTTGTATTACTATTACGCATAATCAAAGCTAGGAATTCTTTATTTCCACTACCTCCTAAAATAGGAGATGGAATTAGCTTACTAATTTTTAAACCATATTTTTTTAACTCTTCAATTATATTATTAATTACTTTAATATGCATATTCCTATCCTTAACAATACCATTTTTCAAATACTTTTTACCAACCTCAAATTGAGGTTTAATTAAACAAACTAAACAATTATTATCATCAATAAACTTAGAAATTCCAGGTAGTAAATGACATATACTGACAAAGGATACATCCATCACAAAATAATCTATAGCTTCAGGAAAATATTCAATGTCCAAAATATTTGTCTGTTCTAATGAAATAACTCTTTTATCTAATAGTAGTTTTTCTGCAAGCTGATCAGTTCCTACATCTATAGCATAAACTCTTTTTGCTCCATTTTGTAGTGCACAATCAGTGAAACCTCCAGTTGATGCACCTATATCAACAATTATTTTATCATTAAAATCTAATCTAAATTCTTTAATAGCTGCTTCAAGCTTGTACCCACCTCGAGATACATATGGACATATTTGACCAATGATTTTCACATTATCATTCTCATCAACTAAAAAGCTAGCTTTAAGAATTTGCTTTTCATTTACAGAAATATTACCAGCTTCTATAGCTACTTTAGCTTTACTTCTAGTTTCAAAAAATTTTTTTTCTACTAGATATTGATCTAACCTAATCATTAGAAGTCAGTTAGTCCTGTTTCTGTCATTTTTTGAACAACTAATTTTTCACTAGAATTTAATATTTCATAACACTTTTTAGATATTTCTAAACCTTTAGTATAATAATTTACTGAATCCTCTAGGGAAATATCCTTATTATTTAATTTAATTAAAATTTCATCTAATTCTTTAATATATTCTTCAAAAGTTTTATTTTCCATTTTTGTTTACCTCGATAACTTTAGATATTATATATCCATCCTTCAGCCTAGTTTTTAAATCATTTCCAACCTTAACATCATCAACATTTGTTACAATTTTATTATTAATCATACTCATTGAATAACCCTTATCCATAATAGAAAGAGGATTAAAGGATTCTAATTTACTTTGTATTACTTTAAAACTATATTTTTTTATTTCTAAAATATGGTTAATTCTAATATTTAGTCCTTCTTTCATTTTATCTAAGCTTTCTCTTTTATTTTTTAAAATATTTAAAGGACTATGAAGTTCTAATTGTCTATCCATATTTGACAATCTCATTTTATAATTTTCAACTTTTATTCTCATATTATTGCATAAAGTATCAATATAATTATTAATATTCTCCTTTAATACTCTAATATCTGGTGTTGCAAGCTCAGCTGCAGCAGTTGGTGTTGCTGCTCGTTTATCAGCAACATAATCAGCAATTGTAAAATCAATTTCATGACCAACAGCCGAAATAATAGGTATATTGCTGTTAAAGATTGCATAGGCAACTACCTTTTCATTAAATGCCCATAAATCTTCAATTGAACCACCGCCTCTTCCAACAATCAAAACATCACATAAATTATCAATATTTGCTTTCATAATTTGTGCTACTATATCATCCTTAGCTGTATCTCCTTGAACAATTGCTGGATATAAGATAACCTTACATAATGGATATCTTCTTGAAATCGTATTGATAATATCTCTAATAGCAGCTCCAGTAGGAGATGTTATTACACCTATTGTTTTTGGAAATCTTGGCAGATCCTTTTTATGAGCTATATCAAATAATCCTTCCTTAGATAATTCTTGTTTCAATTGCTCATATGCTATATACAAATCACCAAGACCATCACTTTTTATTTCCCTAATATTTATTTGATAGGTTCCTGAAGGCTCATAAACAGTTACGGTACCCTTAACATAAACTTTCATACCATCTACAAGCTTAATTTTAACTTTAGAAGCGTATGTGGCAAACATCGTAACAGAGATTTGTGCATAATCATCCTTTAAAGTAAAATAAAAATGTCCACGTGCATTATGCTTAAAATTAGATATTTCACCTTCAAGTAAAACATTTTCTAAGTGACAATCGTGGTCAAATTTATATTTAATATATTTAGTTAAGGCAGACACAGTTAAATATTGTTCTTCCATATTTTACTCCAATATTATTGATTATTAAGATTTTTATAGATATTATCTAATAGTTTATTATTAAATGCTGTAGCCTTATGATCTCCTTGGTCAGAATATTCTTTTGTTATTTCTAAAGCCTCATTAATAATTATTTTTTTATCTACTTTTCCTTTAATAAATTCTGCAGTTGCTAGTCTAATAATAGATTTATCAACTAAATTTAAACGATTTAAGGAATAATTAACTAAAGATTTAGATATTATTTCATCTATTTTTTTTAAATTATTTTCTACTAGGCTAACAAATTCTAAAACCATTGGATCAATTATTTCATTTCCTATAATTTCATCTATTTTAACATTATTAATATCTGCATTATATAATATTTGCATTGCTTCTATTCGTGCTTCTCTTCTTGTCATAAGTCATTCTCCATTTACATAAATATTTTATCATAAATGAATAGCAAATAAAAGTTTTTTCTTTTTCTACTTTTTAAAAGAATTATAATTATTATTAGTTATTTAAAAATATTCTTTAGAAAAATTATCATTTAAAATTTCTAATAGATAAGAAATACTTTCCTTTTGACTAGAAAATAGTTCTATATCTTCATTCTTCTTTAAAGCATTTGTAGCTAAATCTATTAAATCCTTGTTTTCAATATTAATAAGAATATTATATATTTCATTTTCTACTTTCTTCTTTTCAGCAATTAAACTAATTAAATCATCTGATAGTTTTTCATCAAATTTACATAATTCATCACATAATAATAAAAGCATTTCATTATCCCTTATTATATTTTTATATTTATAATTCATTTTTATCACCAATATTATTTTTTTCTATTCAGCTTTTATTTATTCAATAAATCAATGACAAATAGAATAAGCTATGATATAATTTACATTGAAAAAAGTGAGGGTACTATATGAATAATGAACTAGATATGCAAAAAATTCCTAATCATATTGCAATAATACTTGATGGAAATGGAAGATGGGCTAAAAAAAGGGGCTTACCAAGAGTATTAGGTCATAGAAAAGGGGCATTTAATATAAAGGATATCGCAAATGAATGTAATAAGCTTGGCATAAAATACTTAACAGTTTATTGCTTTTCAACTGAAAACTGGAAAAGACCAGAATCAGAAGTTAATTACATTATGACTGCACCACTAAGATATTTTAAAAAATATAAAGATAAAATTTTTAATTCAAACATTAGAATTAAAGTTATTGGTAGACGTGATAGAATATCTAAGGAATTTTTAGATATGGTTATTGAACTTGAAGAAAAAACAAAAAATCACCAAGGACTAACATTAACCTTATGTATTGATTATGGTAGTATTGATGAACTTACTACTGCAGTTAAAAGGATTGCCACTATGGTAAGGAACAATGAATTAAATCCTGATGATATAACTGAACAAACAATAAATGATAATCTATTTACCAAGGATTATCCACCTCTAGATTTATTAATAAGAACTTCAGGAGAATTACGAATTAGTAATTATCTTTTATGGCAATTAGCTTATTCTGAACTCTATTTTACTGATGTCTATTGGCCAGATTTTAATGAAAAAGAGCTTCGTAAGGCTTTAATTAACTATCAAAGCCGTAATAGACGATTCGGAGGAATCGATGAAAGTAAATAAAATAGAACCACAAGGCTTTTGTGGTGGAGTAAAGTATGCATTAAAAATACTAGATGAATGCATAAATAATACTAAACTTCCTCAGCCAATTTATCTTTTAGGTCCTATTATTCATAACAGTCATGTTATGAATAATTACATTAGCAAGGGTATAATTGTTTTAAATGATAAAAATAAAACTCGATTAGAGCTTTTAGATGAAATTAATACTGGAACTGTCGTTTTTTCTGCTCATGGTGTTGAACCAAATGTTTATGAAAAGGCCAAAAGGAAAGGATTAACGTATATTGATGCTACCTGTCCAAATGTAAAAATTATTCATAACAAAATAAAAGAATTCCTTAATCAGGATTATGATTGCATCTATATTGGTACAAAAAAGCATCCTGAGTTAGAAGGTGTCATAGGCATTTCAAATCTAATCCATCCAATTTATGATTTAAACGATGTAGGTAATCTATCAATTATAAATGATAAAATCTACGTTACTAATCAAACCACTTTATCTATATATGATATTCAAGAAATCTTTATTGCAATAAAAGCAAAATTTCCAAAGGCTATAATAGATGATAAAATATGTCAAGCAACTACAATTAGACAAAAAGCAATAATGAATCAAGATCCTGTTGATTTATGTATCATTGTTGGCGATGAAAAATCTTCAAATACAAAAAAATTAGCTTTAACATCTGAAAAAAATGGAATAAAAACCATTTTATGTAATGATTTAGAATCACTCGATAAAACTATATTTAATAATATTAATAGTGTTTCTATATCATCTGGTGCATCTACTCCCAATTATTTAGTTGATGAAATAATTGAATATATAAAAGCAATAAAATGATGACAAATTGTCATCATTTTATTATTTTCTCGTAAACTAATCTAAGTGGTTCAACTTCTATTGTTGAATATATAACACTTCCGCAATAGACATAATCTAGCTTATTCATAAGATTTTGCATTATGATATTCTTAGGATGTGTATCAATTCTAACTGATTGATATCTATTTTTTTTACCATACTCATAAGCAAAGCTCATTAATTCTTTAGATATACCCATACCTCGACATTTATCAGCAACAGCTAAACGATGAACAGTAATATAATTATGCCCATTTGTTAACCATGTTGCGGTTGGAGAATCATAATTCTTCTCTACACCAGCTAAAGCAACATAACCACAAATATCATTATTTTTTAGGTACACAAACGCTTTTTGATAGAAAATATCATTTTTAATAGTTAAAATGTTAGGATATTCTTTTGGTCCATTCCATTGTGATGAACCATTAGATGCTAAAAAGTTTTTGGCATCATTTATTATATCCATAATTTTATCTATATCTGACATTGAAGCACTTCTAATCATTCATAACCTCTTTAACTGCTTTTACCAAATCATCATCAGATAAACCAAAATTAGCATAAACATCATTTAAACAGCCATGAGGTATCAATGTTTCTGAATCAAAAGAATGCTTATAAATTTTTGACATATAGGAATTCTTTTCTTTATATTCCAAAATCCTATGATATAAGCAACCTGATGATATTACTTGCTCAAAAACAACAATAGGTGCATTCATCTCAAAAATTTGCTTTAGTATTTCTTCATCGATTGGTTTGATGCTTCTAGCATTAACAACCATAACATCTAAATTATTACTATTACATAATTTAGATAATCTTTCTATATCAGGCCCATAACCTAGAGCAATTGCTTTTTTACCACTATTAAGTATAGTCCATCTTAAATCACATTTATAATTATAATCTAAATCAAGACTAATATCCTCTATAGCACGTGGATATCTTATAACAATAGGTCTGTTACATTCAAAAGCATAGTTAAATAATCCAATTGCTTCATGCTCATCCTTTGGCATTGTAACAACAATATTAGGCATTGCCATAAACATAGCAACATCATATAATCCTTGATGAGTTACACCATCTTCACCAACAATACCAGCTCTATCAATACCAATGATAACCTTTAAATTTTGTCTAGCAATATCATTTAGTATCTGATCATATGCTCTTTGAGCAAATGTTGAATACATTAATAATACAACCTTTTTATTGTGTAATGCAACACCTGCAGCCATTACAGCAGCATGTTCTTCAGCAATTCCAACATCATAAAAATCATTTGGATATTTATTTGCAAATTCCTCAAGCTTTGCTCCAGATTTCATAGCTGGAGTAATAACAATAAAATCCTCATCTTTTCTTTTATTCACTAAATAATTTGCAATAAGCTTAGAATATGAAATTTTATTTGCTTTAGGATCTAAAGGTTTTCCTGTTTTGATATCAAATGGTGGAACACCATGATAATCACCATTTTGGTCACCTTCACTAGGAGCATATCCTTTTCCTTTAATAGTATTAATATGTAATATTAAAGGCATTTTATTCATTTTTACTCTTTTTAAAAGCTTAATCATTGTATTTAAATCATTTCCATTATATGGTCCATAATAATCAAATCCCATATCCTCAAATATATTACCATTTGAAAAAAGCCTTCTTACAAACCTTTTTAGCCTATGGAATATTCTAGGCACAATATTTGGAAATACTTTAGTAATAATTGCTTTACATTTTCTTCTAAAATTAGTTCCAATAAGCTTTTTAAATGTCTTAGAAAGAGCTCCAACGGACTTAGTTATTCCCATTTTATTATCATTTAAAATTATTATTGGGTTATTATTCTTCAATTGACCTAAAAAATTAAGCCCTTCAAATGCTACTCCATTCATTATAGAGCTATCACCAATCACAACTATTTCTCTTTTTGATGGATCACCTATTAGTAGTCCTGTAGCTGCAGAAATAGATGTTGAAGAATGCCCTGATTCCCATATATCATATTTAGATTCTGATCTTGATATATAGCCTGATAAGCCATTATACTTTCTTAATGTAGAGAAGTCTTTTGCTCTACCTGATAAGATTTTATGCACATATGATTGATGACCAACGTCAAATATAAGCTCATCTTCGTCAAAATCAAAAACATAGTATAAAGCTACAGTTAGCTCCACTACACCTAAATTACTACTTAAATGTCCCCCTGTTTTTGATACGTTCTCTATTAAAAAAGTTCTAATTTCACTACAAAGCTCTTTTAATTCCTTTTTCGATAAGCTCTTTATATATGCTTGGTCAATGTTATTAAGATCTAGCATTTTATCACCATTTTCCTATGTATAGATTATACTACAAAAATAAAACACTATCAAGAAATATAAATTATCTTAATAGTATTCTATTTAATCATCTATTCCTGTCGATTATCATTGAAGTCTTTAACAACAACACTTATATAATTTAGTGATGAATAATCCACAATAGAGTTATGCGAAATTTTAATATAAATTAGTTTTGGTAATGACTCAGCATTAACCCAAGAAATATCTTTTAATCTTAGCCCATACATTTGCAACCATACTAGTGATTTACTGCAGCTTAATACAAATTTTTTTAGCTCATCTAAATTAATATTACCAGTAATACTTATATTTAATCTAATGATATTTTGGCAAGTTTCATTACTAATGTGAGATAATTCGCTTGTTGAAATAGAATTTCCACCAATATACAATTCAATTAATGAATTGTTACCTTCTAAGAAATCTAATGTGCTAATGCTGTTATTCGCTATATCTAGTACTTTTAAACTAACATTAGTAAAAAAAGATAAATCTGATATTTTATTATCTGCAGCTAAAAAATATTCAAGAGAATTAACATTTTCTAATTTAATATTATTTAATGAACAATTATCAATATTTAAATATATAAGGTTCTCATTACCAACCATCTTTAGACTATAATCAGATGAATAATTATTATTTAGATAAAGCTTTTTTAATTTATGAAGATTTCGATCAGAAAAATTAGACAAATCAAAGTTGTTATATGATAAATTTAATTCAGATAGTTCTGAATTTTCAGGAAAACTTATTGATGAAATAGTATTATGAGACAGATTTAAGTATTCTAAATTTTGGCTAAAAACATTAACATTTTTTATATTATTATTAGATAAATTCAATGATGTAATAAGTGGAAAATAATTGAAATCTGAGAAATCAGAAATATTTTTATTACAAAAACATTCACCATCATCTAGATTTGTAATTGTAGATAATTCTTCAATTGTAACTACCTCATCCTTATTCTTTGACAATAACATTCTTGCCCGTTCTTCTACAATAGGATTAACTAAAGTAGAATATAGTGAACCTCTATAGATTACTCTTTGAGTATTCTTATAATAGATATTATAATCAATCTTACCTAAAATGGATGATTTAATACTTATTCCATTTTTAGAAGTATTCTCAACAATTACATTTTCATTAGAAAATTCTACATGAAAGAAATTATGATCAATTTGATCATTTCCAATAAACCTTATTATATTTGTATTATTAATTGTTATTTTATCAGTTTTAGATTCATTAATTAAAACATTTTTAATTGAGTAGTCAAAGGAACTAAAATACACATCAGCAAAGGCTTCAATTTTTAGTTCTTCAATTCTTGCTCTTATTGTAGTTTTTCCATCAATAAAATTATCGTTTGGAGTTATAACACCTTCATTTGATACATTACCATAAGAAGAATCACTAAGTGAATATTTTATTTTATCTAAATAGTTATAATCCATCAAATCAACTTTAACGTAAACCTTTATACTGCTATTTTTGGTAACAATATACTCTTTTTGTAGAAATTCAATTGAATTTATTATTTTATTTTTTTCAAAGAAATGATTAATATAATCATCAAGGGAGCATGAAACTAATAAAAATACACTCGATAATAAACAAATTAAATACAAAAACCTACGCATTTTTCTCCACTGCCCTAAATGTTAATCCATAGGTATTTGAATCGATAATAACATTTAAAACACTACCAGTAATATCAACAAATTTGTATCCATCATACTCAACTGTTATTTTGCTCCCTTTAACTACGTATTCCAAATCAAAATTTCCATCTTCATCGATTACTTTTACCACAATACCATCAATAAGTATTTTGGCTCCAACAAGTGGGGTTTCTCCATCATAATGATAAACAACCTTTCCACCAACTGAATAAAATACGTCAGCCCATGATGGTTTACATTCATCAAAATTTGCTTTAACTATTAATTTACAATAGTTGTTATTTTTTTCTGATTTTGCGATAGCAAAAACGTATCCATCTAATTCAAATTTCAATTTTGACAATGAGAAACTTGATAAATCTTCAAATTCAATATTTACATTAAATACTCCATTAACATTTGTTTCGCCAATATAATTGTTTTCATAAATTAATTTTACATTTTCCAAATTTTGATAATATATAGTACTTACGATTCCCTCAATATTTAAATTTAAAGGCTCTTTTTTACTATTATTAACATTTGTATATGAACAAGATACTAATAAAAAAGATACTATTAAAAATAATCCCATTATTTTCCTCATACATTTTTCTCCTTTTTCAAAATGATATGATAATTATCTATTTCCCATATTAATGATGACCATCCAATCGTTTCAAAAAATGATTGACTTGATATATCAATATCTAATCTATTTATGTAATTATCTGAATAATCAAAATGGTTTACATCCTCTAATATACTTGTATAGGCATTCTTAATTTTACCATTGTTAATCGCATAGAACTCTCCTATACCAAATTCGCCTAATTGATCATTCATCACAATAAATGAATTATTAATCACACCTGATTCTTCATTATCTAGAACAAAACCTGAAAAAACGTAATTAGTATTCAATGATTTAATTGATGTATAACATGATTCTATAACACCTTCATTATAAGAAACAAATCCAGATGAGGTTGAATAATTATTTGGTGATGAAATATTTACATCATATACATAACAATTAATAATCTCACCTTTATTACAATACACAAAACCTGCAGTATGATTATCTGATATATAATTAACTGATTCAACACCTAAACTATCAATTGTTCCTTCATTATACATAAATAATGATGTAACTGATTTACTATTATTAATTGTAAAATTAGATAGTGTATATCCATTGCCATAGAAAATTCCTTTAAAGGGATTATCAGCACTACCAATTGGCTTTAATTCATCACCATAAAAATTAATATCATTATCTAAAATATAAATATCATTAAGACATTTGTTATCTAACATTTCTATAAATTCATTTTTATTCTTTATATGATATGTATTTATTTTCTGAGCTTCGGTATATGGTTTAAAGGATAGAAAATAAAATAGACTGAAAGCTGTTATTAAAACCATAAAAATAGATAAAAATATTGTAAAATATTTTAGTATTTTTTTTCTTTTATTCTTTATTAAATGTATAGATATAGGTCTAATTACAGTTTCTAGTTTTTCTACTAATCCATATAAAATATTCCCATATTTATTTATTTCTGGAATTATTGAAATGTAATAGTCAGTATTATATGATAATTCTATTGAATATCCATTGCTAGTCTTAAAATCCTTTGAACTAACTTCGAAGAGATCTCCATCGTCATCAAGCTTATATGCAAATTGTTTTTTAGATACTTTTATTAATAATTTTGTTGTATATTTACCTAATTTACCAATTATTGTTATTATGTCATTGTTTAATTTATATCCAACATCGTAAATACCAACAATAGAATTTATGAATATAGGCTCAGATAAAATGAATAATTGATTGTTTGATATCATTGGATATATATATCCTGTTGTATCTGATTCTATATTAAAATAATGATAATTTTCAGCTGATTTTAAATTTATAAATTTTGTATTTTTACATAAAACATTGAAATCGGTCATTAATAATCTTTTATTAATATCACACGATAATTTACTATATGAAAACAAAATCTTTAAATTCTTAGTATCTGTATTAACAATAAAATTTGTTGGTGTTTTTTGTTCAATATTAACCTTCTTTATATCTTCTAAATCATCAATTTTAGAAAAAGTATATGTCAATCCATTTGAATAGTAATCTTGACCATTTATGTTATAACAACATATGATCAAGTATGAATTTACATCATTACATTTAGTATCAATAAATCCAGATTTTTTTACTGTAATCATTGTACCTTGACCACGTTTTTGAGGAGGATTTATACCTGCTACTTTATATACCTCAACAATCTTAACACCTTCTGGAATATCAAATTTAACACTAATACAATCAGAAACAATTTCTTGATTAACATTCGTTACATCCTTAAAAATTGATACTGGAGTTGAGTATTGAACTAACGAACTTTTTATATCGCATCTTTCAGCAAATATTGCATAATAATATATGATACCAGAAGTGATATTGCGATCTGCAAAAAATGTTAATGGTAAATGTTCTTCTATTATTACACCATCTTTTGCACTATTTGGCACAGAACCAACTTTACGAACTATCGTAAAAGTAGTAAGTGAATCAATATTTGGTGCGCTCCATTCAACTGAAACATATGAATTATCTTTTATCTTACAAATTAGATTTTTTGGAGCCTCAGGTGGATACTTACTCATAAATTGTTTAGCTTCTTGATAATCAGCACATAATTCTAATGCCTTTATCGCTGATGCGATTGCTTCATTCTCTTTATTTATATCGATAAATCTATCTACTTTATCAAATTCATTATTTGCTTTTTTTAGCTGCTCATTTACTTCTGTTTTTAATTTATTTGATGTAGAATAATTAAAATGTCCATATTTTTTTATTAAGGCATCAATCATACTATTTGCACGTGAATAATTTTTGATGAGCATTTCTTTTCTTATCTTATCCATATCTTCACGATATGAATTTCCTAATGCCTCTTCTTCATCCGCAACCTTCTTTATTCTTACCGAATAATCATTTACCTTTTTTTCTATTGCGCTATTAGGAACTGCATTATAATTTGATACAATATTTTTTAAAACTGATATTTCATTTTGAATTCCTACCACATCAATTGTACTTGCTGAAAATAATTGTTCAATCTTATTTGTGATTTTAATAAAATCACTTTTCTTTTCATAATGACCACCACATACTGTGCATGTTTTATTATTTGATGATAAAAGCATTGGCTTTGAACAATTCCAGCATATTATTTCAAGTGGTCTTCCACAATTTGGACATACCTTTAATCCCTTTTGATATAATCCTTTACAATCTTCATACGGACATATTTCAAGCTTTAAACTATCACTTGCATCACCTTGTATACTTATTCTATATGTTGATAATGCATTGCCCATTAATACCTCTGCTTCACTTACACTTATTTTAAGTATTTCTACTAAGCTTTTAGCATATGCTGAATACTCATTTATACTTATTTTATTTACGCCAAGGTTTTTCCTTTTTAATAAATCCTGCCATACTGCATCTCTTGTTTTATATAGCTGGTCATATTCTTTTCTTGTTTGCTTATCCTTTAATATTAACTTATCTACATATGAACATATTTCTTTATATGCTGTCTTTAAATTTCTATCACTTTTTAATGAGCCTTCCTTTTTCTTTGCCTCATTATATTTTTTTATATCTCCCTCTGATGCCTTTGAGACATCTGTTTGTTCATCTGGAGCTATAAATTCATATAAATTTGACTTCCCTTGCTGATCTAGAAATACATTTAATTTATCAAATACTGCTAATGTTGAGCTTTTAGCTGCATTCTTCACATATTTTATAGAATTGCTTTTATTTATTTGATTATTAAAGGCTGACTCTAAGTCGTCAAATTCAAAATATGTGCATGTTTTATTTGCTGACTGCGTTAACTCCTTTAATTCAGATTCAAATATTATACCATTTGCTGCTGCCTTAGATCTAATTACATCTAAACAATCATTTAGAAGAAAGTTTTTAGCATTTAAGGCTTCCTTATCTCTTTTCCCAGCAGTATTATTAATCATTGTATCTAATATATCACTTTTTAATTGAATCAATCTATCAATTATTGGGTTACCACCAGTATTACCTAATTTTTTATTTATTGCATCTTGAATTGTTTTTTGATTAGTTTCATTGACACTTAATCCAAAGGCAATAAAATAATTATAATTTTTATCCTTTAATTCTGCTTCAGTACGTACCGCATTCACTGCCATGTTTTCACACCCTTACAACTACTAATATGATATTAAAGGTTTCATTTATGTTTAATGAAACCTTTAAAAAACTTAATGTATGAATATCTTTTTAATTAATAAATATAAAATATTTACAAATGCTAATATGATAAATGATATAAATGCTATTATTGTATAAATAATAATATCAATAACAAATGCTATAAAGAAGGCAAATATATAAGCAATCTTTAATACCATAGTTAAGAAATTTGAAGAAATACTAAATGATCTTAAATAATTAATCATGTCATTCCATGTGCTAGTAATTATGTCTTTATAAGAAACTAAGTATTCAAGAAGATTTGGAGCATAATCAACTAATTCAGTACTTAATGAAAAAGAAATCTTTTTGTATAAATCATAATATAAAATGTTTTTTACTAATTTGATTCCAATCATAGCTACTCCAAGGATTATAGTCACAAATGATGTACAAGCAAATACAAATGCAATAAATAACCATGTTAATATAACAATTGAACAAATCAAAAATAATTGAAAAAGATCAATTAAGATAATCATAGCCGTTACAATAACAAACAAGAAAACTGTAACAAAATTCCATAACCATCTTTTAGGAGAAATAAAACGGTGATTCCTTGAATTAGCGTATGCTCTTCGTGAATTATTAAGATTATCTTTAAAAGCTTCAGTAGATATATTTTTAAATAAAACAAACCAGCTTAAGAATATTTCTCTTAAATTATTATGAGAAAATGTTGTACTCCTTACCGCATTTATAGTGGCTCGTATATATATGTATAATGCCCAAAAGAAACCAATTGCACCAGCAATTCCAAGTACAATAAATAAAACAATCATACCAATCCAAAAAATAATATATAAAATAATTCCAACTATTAATAAAGATACTATTATTCTAGCCAATATTTCACCCATTGTTGGGGGTCTATATACAACATATGATGGCATTTCAGCACACCTCCTTCAATTACTTTAATTCTTCAATATCTTTATTTGATATTTTTAAAGAAGAATTCTGACCATTAATTAACCAAAGAACTGGTTCAACAACAGATGTTGGAGTAAAATTAGTACCATCAACATTATGACCTAATGAAGAACATGTAAAATACTGATAATTGCTAAATTTAGACTTTATAATATTTACAAAATCAGATTCCCCATATTCTGATAGGAACTCTTCACAAACAATATTCCTTGCTTCTAAAATAGAAAGCTTATTATTTGTAGCTATTTTATCATTAATGATATCTTTGCCTAATTTTTCTTCTATGCCAGGAAAATCACACTTAGTAATAACAACAGCTATTTTTTTCTTTACAACTGTACCACTCTTACCAGCGTTCATATTATCTAAAACTGCGGTTACTATTGAAGCGATTTGATCAATACTCATAGAACTTGGCTTATATTCATCAATAGCAATACCATTAGCTTCAGTTTCCTTTTTAAAATCATAAATTGAAAGTGGATCGACGATTAATAAGAAACCATTTGCATATTTAAAACCAACCTGAGCACCTAAAACATCCATATGTTCATATGCTTCACCTGCAATGTCACATAAAGAAATTAAATTAGGAATCTTATAGCCATTAGGTGTAAAATTAAAACGATAATAAGTTAGCTGCTCATCATTAGTTTTTTGAGGAATCATTCCATTCTCCATTTCAATCATGTTTCCTTCATATAGCATGTTTCCCTCATCCTCGTAAATAAATTTAAAATTCAATTTTTGTGAAACAAATTTATCAAATTCACGAATAGCCATATTAATAAAGCAAGTTTTTCCTGATGATGGACCACCAATAACTGGAATTGATATAGAAGAATGCTCTCCTCCTTTTGAAATCATATTACCACAATGTGGACAAGTTCCTTCAAGCTTTTGACGACCATTAAAGAATGTTGTTGGAATTTTGTGACCACACTTACATTTTCTTTTAAATATACCATACTTAGAAGGTGCTAAGTGGGTATGCTCTACACCACAATTAGGACAAATGTATGTTGGTAATGCAATTGGTCTTTGACAATTTGAGCAATGTGAAACAATACTATGTGATTTTCTAAATATGAAATCAGAAAATGAAACAATTGAAAATATAACAATAATTATTACCATAATAATTGATTCAACTAGTAAGATAGTTGCTGAAATTATTCCTACAGTAACTATACATGTTAAAGCTAATGCTATTTCAGATAATGAAACAAGTGCAGAAACAAGAATTACTAATCCAAAGGACGTAACAGTTAACATAAGAGTAATACCAGTTGTAAAGATTGAAATAGCAATAATCATTGCTATGTGGAATCCTACTCTCATTATTGTCCACATTATTCCTAGCTGTTTTACATCACAATCATCTATAAACCATTCGATTATATTACATAAGCCTTCCCATTGCCAAGCAATCAATGATCCTATTCCTTTAAAACTATTCTTAATAGTTTCTAATAAAACCATAAATGTTACGGCAATTACTTTCCCTGTTACTGCAAGACAAACTTTTATTATAGAAAATATTTTTGAACAAATTAAAGAAATTAAGCCAAAAACATCTTCCCAATTTTTACCAAAAAAGTAGTTTTTAACTGCTGGTTGTGTCATTTTATCTCTCCTCCCTATAAATCAGTAATGGCTTCATATAATGCCTTAAAGAAATTACCTATTCCAATAATTATACCTGCAAAACCACCAATAAATACACATGCTATTGTACCCATAATTGTTATTGAGACAGCACATAGTATAGCTAGAATATAGAATAGGATTACTAAGATACCACCTAATACTTCAAACATAAATTATACCTTCCTCAATTTAACATATACTTTTATTTTTTTAAAAAATTCGATATTAATCTAGAAAAAAAACTCTCTTTTTTTTTCTTTTTTTCTTTGTTTTTATCTTTTAATTCATTTTTTCCATCTTTAACAACTGTTAAACCTTTCTTTTCATTAGGATTTTGTAATTGATACTTTTTAAATATGATGGCAGATTTATCTGCTTCTAATTTTTTACTTATAAACTTAACTAACATTTCTTTTTGTTTTTTATTTAAAGCTAACAAATAGTTTTCAACAAGACGTTTTAAAAAGCTAGATAAGCCTAAATCTATATTTAATTTTGAACTATCAATTACAGTTATTATCATAAAGAATGTAACAAGCATATCTCTATCTATACTTTTATCTTTCATTATGTTTGTATAGAATACTTTAAAATTCCTATTTTGATAGAAAGGAAGTATTGCAAAAGATAAAGCATACGCTCCATGAACATATTCCTTATATGAAAGGATATTTCTAATTAATTCTTTTAAATAGCTACTTAATAGCTTGTCCTGAAATTCAATTCTAATTGTTCCATCAGGCTCAGTTATATGATTATAGAATGTTCCTTTTTCCAATGAATCGATAATCTCCTTAAGCTTCATATTACTTGAAACATTAATAAATTTATTTAAGTCATTTGTGTTATCAGAAATACCATATTTCTTCAAAATATTAATTTCTTTATCATAGAATTCTTGATTCTTTTTATTAGTATCTATTTTAAAAATCTTTAATAGCTTTCTAAAAAAATCTAATTCATCAGACGATGGGCTATTATTTATATTTTTTTCTATTAAAATTAACCATTTTGATGCATATTGAATTTTATCTCTATCATTTTTGCTATTTATAAATAACCATAATTTAGATAAGAATAACCCCTCACTATCTAATCCTCTTAAATAGTAATTAGTATAAAACTTATTTAATGCCTCTTCAGTTGGAGTCATGTTTTTCTTAAATTTGATTATCTCAATATTTGTAAAAAATTCTTTTGCCTCTATAGAATTTCTAATATCTCTATCTAGTGCTGCAAACCTAGAATTCTTTGAAATAAAGTTCTCATAATTATTATATAAATCTTCCTTATTAGCCGTAACCTGAATCAATCTAATAATCATATCCTTTACTAATGATGTATTACCTGATACCTTAGCAATTAACTGGAAAGAGTATCTAAAATCATTTAGATTTAAAGTTCTTTGGAATTCCTTATTAATAATTTTTTCTTGAGCATTAGGATCTAGTTTAACAAGAATTTCTGTAAGTGATTCTGCAGAATTAAAATCTTTTTTGATATATAAACTAGATATTAATTCATGTATTTGATTAATAAATTGTAATAATTCATCATGATTTATTTTTTTATCATTATTAATAATTGCTGCAATATAAAAATATACCTTATTAATAGAATTATAATTTTGAGTGACATAGTTACTTGAGATAGGTAATATAGGAGCTATCTCTAATATATTCTCAATAATATATGGTACCTTTTGATAAACCTCGTTCGCATATTCAACATTAGTTTTAGAAATAATTATTGAATCTAGCATATTAAATATATATTTTGAAACTGAAACTTTATCAATTGATGATAGATTATCATAAATCTTCTTGATTATTTTTAACAAATCGTCATCAACAGGATAAGTATTTGTTAAAATATAATCCAATATAGGCTTTGAATATTTTCTTATATCACTTCTTCTTGAATATACATCTATAACATAATTCAATTCAGAAGATGTTTTAAAATAATAATAGTTTTGTTTTTCAAAATTAATAATTTTTTCAACATCATTAATTGTAACATTGAAATTTGATCTAATTCTTATTATTTCCCTATTAAACTCCAATGCTTTATTAACGTCATTAATAAAAATGTTTACAACTAGATTAACTCCTTCATCAATTATTAGGTTTGGTGAATATAATGAATCAATAATGTCAAAAACAGATGCACTTTGAAGCTTTAATTGATATTTTGCACGCTTATCATCACCAGAAATGGTTTGAATTTTTGGCTTACATTGGACAGGAATTACAACACTCATGCCTAAATCATCTAGTGAATATGTATTAAAGGTCAAAGTCTTTAAAACTTCATTTGGTAAAGCCTTTGAAATTACCTTATACCAAACAACCATATTTTCTAATTTATCATTTAAATAAATTGGTAAATTATTATTTTTATTTGTAATAGACGATAGTAGCTTTTTAAATATATCTAAATTATTATCCTTTGATAAAAAGCCTGTAATTTCCCCTTGAGCTATATCCTTATCAATTAATTTCAAATCAACAATCGGTAATAAAGGTGGATTTGTAGCTGTCCATTCATCTAATGTCAAATCTCTTCTAAAAATATCACTTCCAATATATGAAGCTGGAACAAACCCACTTTCAGGCTCAAATACAAATGCATGTACTAAATAATTTCCTGTTCTACCACTTGGTGTAAATCCTTTATATTCTGGACCAATATATACAGATTGAGCCATACAATACTTTCCACTTGGAAGAGCAAAATATGCAAAATTTCTTGGACAATATTTTTCAATATCTTCCTCAGTAGGAACATATGTAGGTGGTAAATTTCTTTGTCTTCTTAAGTTTACCATCATATTAACAGATGGATATTTCATTACCGCCTGAATTACAGACAAATCCTCATTTTTAATATCTCCCGATGTTGAATATATACTATATCCATGATTGGGAGCATTCTTCCAGGATGTATATAAATATTGACTTGCTTTCATATTAGTTCCTCCTTATCCTAAATATTGGATTTTCTTATCAACTGAAATAAATTTATATTGAGATAAAAGCCATAATAATGGATCTAATACATGCTCTGGCTTTATTGTATTTGATGATAAAGTATTATTGACAGGATTACTACCTAAAGCTGATACACCAAAGAAGGAATAGCTTTCAAATTCCTTTAGTTTTGTAATGATTTCACTATCTTCTGCTAATTCTTCAAGTAAATCCTTCATTGCTGAATCAAATAATTTATTATAGGATTCAACAAATGTTGAATACTTTACATGATATGATTCAACTCTTAAGATACTATCAGGATCAATTAAATCATTATATTGTTCAAGTACATCCATTTTAGTAAATGTAATCGCAACTGGCATTTTAATTTTTTGATTACTTTTTAACGCATTTTGATTTCTTATTAATTGAATAATACTATCTAATACTTCAACTACATCAGAATTTTTAGGTGGTAGATTAAATCCTTTTGTCTCTAATTTTTTCCTAATTGCTGGTACTTGAAGTGGATCTAATAATAGAATTAAACCTTTTGCATTAGGAATGTATTTATTATAAATTGTCATATTCTCAATACTATCAAGATTTTCACCTGCTGTATCATAGAATGTTAAATTAACAGTGTTTTTAATCCTATTAGTTTTTGGATCCATAAATCTTAAAGGAAAAATCATCGGTGTTACTTCTCCTGAATCAGTGGCAGCAACAGGGAATCCAGATTCATATAAAGGATAATAATAATTATTATTATATAAATCCCTAGATATTTCATCAGCAGAAATTGCAAGACTACAATTAAACTTGCTAGACATTCTCTTTTTTATTTCAGTAATCAATACTCCAATATAATTAGATTTCCCAGTCGCTTTAGCACCAACTACTGCAATTGGAAGTCCTCCTTCAGTTAAAAAGTCTCTTGGAACTGGATTGGCCTCATAGTTTGGACAATAAACATTTTTCATAGCTAAATTACATCCAAAACAAATTTTTTTAAATTTCTGAGGAACAAAACCTGCAGAGTCTCTTGATACCTTTTTTGGGCAATTAATAGAAAAATCACCTGCTATATTATACTTACACAATAAATTACAATCACCTAAATCATGCGTCCCATAACAATATGGACATGTAAATTTAGACATATAATCAACTCCCTATTTTACATTTTTTCAATTAATTTTATATTCTTATTTTTAGAATTCTTTACAAATACTGCGAACTTTTTATCTTGAGAAATAGGTGGAACTGTTATCACAATGCTTCCACTAAATTCCTTACTAAACATTTTCTTTTTAAGATTCATTGAAGGAATATTAGATACACATTCTCCATCGCCATTTTTCTTTGGTCTAGGTTTACCAGAATATATTGCCATCTCTGGTAAAGAAACCTCATTATTAGCAATAAAAACAATCGTCATTTTAAATGGTTTACCTACAACATAGTTATATTTTAGCTGGTATTGTACTTTCTCAATAGTTTTAGGACATATTACGTCTTCTAAATTCATAGCCAAACCATTTGTCATATTACCATTCTTTCTTAATTCAGGTATTATAGAAATATAGTAATTTACATTATAATCTAGCTTAAGAGTGTAGCCATTATTTGAAATAAAGTCTTTTGCACTTACTTCATACAAATCGCCATCATCATCCAATGTTTTAGCATATTGTTGCCTTGATACCTTTAAAGAAAGCTTTGTTGTATTTGAATTTAACTGACCACTAATTGTTAATGTATTATCCTCTAACTCATAATTAACATTATTTATACCTATTACTGAGTTTACAAATATTGGATCTGATAAAATGAATAATTGATCATTAGAAATCATCGGATATACATATCCAATCGTATCCTGATCTATATTAAAGTAATAGCCATTAGATGATGTCTTTAAATTTAAGTATTTTGTGTTTTTACAATGCACATTAAACTCACTCATTAACAGCTTTTCATTTAATCTGCAGGTCAATTTAATCTGAGAGAATAATAATTTAACTTCTTTAGATGAAGTTGTAACAACAAACTCAGTAGGAGTTCTTTGTGTTGCAACAAAACTTTCTATTCTTTCAACATTTACAAATTTTTTAAAGACAAACGTTAATCCTTTTGAATAATATATTTTCCCATTAACTAAATAACTGCATACTATTAAATAAGAGTTTGGACCTGTACAATTATCATCAACAAATCCAGAATTATTAACCGGAATTAATGTTCCTTGTCCTCGCTGTTGAGGTGGTATAGAACCTGCCATCTTATAAACCTCAACACTTTTAACACTATCTGGAACTTCAAATTTAACACTAATACAATCAGAAACAATTTCTTGATTAACATTCATTACATCCTTAAAAATTGATACTGGTTGTAATGCTTTAACTAAAATACTTTTAGCTTCACATCTTTCTGCATAAACAGCATAATAATAAATAACAGCTGAAGTTATACTATGATCTTCATAAAAAGTTAATGAAGTATGCTCTTCCATTATTGTTCCATCAGTTATACCTGTTGGCATAGAGCCAATTTTTCTTATTATAGTAAAAGTAGTATTTGAATCTTTATTTGGTGCACTCCAATCAATTGAAACATATGAATTATCTTTTATCTTACAAATTAGATTTTTTGGAGCCTCAGGTGGATACTTACTCATAAATTGTTTAGCTTCTTGATAATCAGCACATAATTCTAATGCCTTTATCGCTGATGCGATTGCTTCATTCTCTTTATTTATATCGATAAATCTATCTACTTTATCAAATTCATTATTTGCTTTTTTTAGCTGCTCATTTACTTCTGTTTTTAATTTATTTGATGTAGAATAATTAAAATGTCCATATTTTTTTATTAAGGCATCAATCATACTATTTGCACGTGAATAATTTTTGATGAGCATTTCTTTTCTTATCTTATCCATATCTTCACGATATGAATTTCCTAATGCCTCTTCTTCATCCGCAACCTTCTTTATTCTTACCGAATAATCATTTACCTTTTTTTCTATTGCGCTATTAGGAACTGCATTATAATTTGATACAATATTTTTTAAAACTGATATTTCATTTTGAATTCCTACCACATCAATTGTACTTGCTGAAAATAATTGTTCAATCTTATTTGTGATTTTAATAAAATCACTTTTCTTTTCATAATGACCACCACATACTGTGCATGTTTTATTATTTGATGATAAAAGCATTGGCTTTGAACAATTCCAGCATATTATTTCAAGTGGTCTTCCACAATTTGGACATACCTTTAATCCCTTTTGATATAATCCTTTACAATCTTCATACGGACATATTTCAAGCTTTAAACTATCACTTGCATCACCTTGTATACTTATTCTATATGTTGATAATGCATTGCCCATTAATACCTCTGCTTCACTTACACTTATTTTAAGTATTTCTACTAAGCTTTTAGCATATGCTGAATACTCATTTATACTTATTTTATTTACGCCAAGGTTTTTCCTTTTTAATAAATCCTGCCATACTGCATCTCTTGTTTTATATAGCTGGTCATATTCTTTTCTTGTTTGCTTATCCTTTAATATTAACTTATCTACATATGAACATATTTCTTTATATGCTGTCTTTAAATTTCTATCACTTTTTAATGAGCCTTCCTTTTTCTTTGCCTCATTATATTTTTTTATATCTCCCTCTGATGCCTTTGAGACATCTGTTTGTTCATCTGGAGCTATAAATTCATATAAATTTGACTTCCCTTGCTGATCTAGAAATACATTTAATTTATCAAATACTGCTAATGTTGAGCTTTTAGCTGCATTCTTCACATATTTTATAGAATTGCTTTTATTTATTTGATTATTAAAGGCTGACTCTAAGTCGTCAAATTCAAAATATGTGCATGTTTTATTTGCTGACTGCGTTAACTCCTTTAATTCAGATTCAAATATTATACCATTTGCTGCTGCCTTAGATCTAATTACATCTAAACAATCATTTAGAAGAAAGTTTTTAGCATTTAAGGCTTCCTTATCTCTTTTCCCAGCAGTATTATTAATCATTGTATCTAATATATCACTTTTTAATTGAATCAATCTATCAATTATTGGGTTACCACCAGTATTACCTAATTTTTTATTTATTGCATCTTGAATTGTTTTTTGATTAGTTTCATTGACACTTAATCCAAAGGCAATAAAATAATTATAATTTTTATCCTTTAATTCTGCTTCAGTACGTACCGCATTCACTGCCATGTTTTCACACCCTTACAACTACTTAATTGAAGCAATAGATGAAGAAATTGATTTAAATGCACTTGTTAATTGACTTAAATCAACCTTCTGTGCACATCCAGGTGATGCAATTTTCTTTAAGAAAGAATAATCTGCATCTGCAACACCTACTGCATATATAGTAATATTTTTGTTTTTAACTTTATTTGCTGAAGTAATTGCTTCATTTTGATTAAACCATTCACCATCTGTTAAAGCTATAATTATTTCCATTAAATCGCCTTTTGATTTTGAATTTCTTAAATAATAATCAAATGGGTCTGCACTTGTACCATATCCATTTTTGCCAACAGAAATAGCACCAATGGCTTTTTTTATGCTATTCAAATTATTAACACTTTGTGCATCATAGGATGAACTATTAGCAAAATTAATAATTGATACATAGGAATTAGGAAATGAAAGCTGATTAACAAAGCCATACATAGCATTTCTAGCTGCATCTATACCACTACCATCCATACTTCCAGATGTATCAATAAGGAATGTAACATGAATTCCTTGTGGTTTCATAGATTCTTTTCTTTCATCTTTTAATCTATTTATTACATCCTCAATGCTTTCAGAGATTACCTCTTGCTTAACATTCAATTGCTTGCCACCTGCAGTATTTGAAGTTACCTCTACAATTCCACTCTTGTTGTACAAAAAATTTACTGTTATATCCTTTTCATTATTCATTCCACTAACAATAAATTTATATAATAATGTTGATTCATATGGATCCTCTGATTCGCCTTGTAAAACATAAACCTCCATCTTTTCTCCCGAAAAGACATAATTTTTTCCACAAGGAACACCAACAATACTATTTTTTTTCAAAATAATTGAATTAACAATATTAGCATCAAGCTTTTCGGAATCAAAAACTAACATACCTAAACTATGTGAAGTAATATCCTTTATTGAATCAGCAGATAATGTAAATGAAGTTAAATTTTGTTTTTTTCCATCACTATCAAATTGTGCCATTCCTAAGGCTATAGGATTAAGACTTATTTGTCCATATGTACATAAATATGCTTGCATTGAAGCACCAGCAGCTACAATCGTATCAACCTTATTACCGATAATTCTAGGTTTTTTACCAAGTTCTTTTTCTACCATTTCAGAGATTTGAGGCATTCTTGTTGAACCCCCAACTAATACAACCTCATCAATAGAACGCCAGCTCATATTAATCTCATTGAATGTTGTATCAACTAAATCCATTGTTTGAGTTCTTAGTGTTTCAGTCATCTCGTCAAAAAACTCTTTTGTAACTGTGTATCTACCATTATAACCCTGACATGATACTGAGATTAAAGTTTGAGACATATTTGTAAGCAATTTTTTAGCCTTTTCACATTTAACTATTAATTCATTATAATCATCTGAATATTCAGTAATATCAATTCCAAATTCATCATTAAAACGCTCAACTATGTTATCAATTAATACTCTATCCCAATCACGTCCACCAAGCTTATGATCACCATTTGTAGCCAATGGTATTACTGATGCACCATCAATCTTAGCAACTGTAACATCAAAAGTACCGCCACCAAGATCGTATACCATAACATTTCTTTTTCCCTGACCAGTTAAACCATATGCAATTATTGCAGCAGTTGGTTCATTTATAAGCATTAAAACATCAAAACCAGCTCTTTTTCCAGCATT
Organism: Anaeroplasma sp.; assembly: GCA_051874325.1. Lineage (GTDB taxonomy): Bacteria > Bacillota_I > Bacilli_A > Acholeplasmatales > Anaeroplasmataceae > Anaeroplasma. Next base: position 14,734 of record JBJEFS010000014.1, on the reverse strand, counting down.
TTCAGTTGCTTTTCTTTGCTTTTCATTGAAATATGCAGGACAAGTGATGACAGCCGACTTAATAACAACATCATTTGTATTTTCAATTTCCTTTTTTAGATTTCTTAAAAAAATTTCTGATAAATCTTCAGCAGAATAACTATTACCATCAAGATATGCTGAATAATTCTCATCAGCCATCATGCTTTTATAAAAAGCAGCACAATTTATATTTCCTGAACCTTGCATATCTTTAGCAGGTTGGCCAATTGTCTCCACCCCATCTTCAATACATACAACTGATGGAGTAGTATCTTCACCTATCCCATTTTTTAAAATTATTACTTTTCCAGTTTTTGAATCATATGTTGCAACAACAGAATATGTTGTTCCTAAATCTATACCAACTGTTATTTCCTTCATACAAACCTCCATATAAAATTAAATAAGATTCCAAATATGGAATCTTATTTATAGACATTATTATCCTAAAGTAATAGCACTTGCTACATCCATACCCAAATTATCTACATCTCCACCAATTCTCTTTGGCTTTAATTCATATTTCTCACCTGTATCACAAATAATTAATGAAAGATTTAATTGACCATTTATATCGACAAATAATTGAACCTCAACATTTGTTTCACCTGGATATGCATTAGGGAAAGAAATTGGTTCTTCTTCATATAATTCTGCACAATCATCCCAATTAACAACTTGATCAAGACTTTCATTTTCTCTAATAACTATATTAACACTATCAAACATTGTACCAGGTTGACCTAAGATTAATCCACCAATAGATAATGATGAACCTAAAGCAGGCTTTACTGTATCTTTTACAACTAAATTAAATCCAACTGGTTTTCCCTTATCTAAAACTCTTAAAGCATATGATTTTGTACATAACTCGACAATTGTTTCAGTAGTACCACCTTTACCTTCAAATTTTGTTTCTTGTGAAATATCACCTAAGCTGAATTTTTTATCATCTGATGATACATTTGTGTCTTCTGATACATTAAATCCACTTGCAACAAGGGCAGCACCATTTGATACAGCCTTATCAGGGTCAAATGAAACAAACTCCTTACCATAAGCCTTATCAAGACCTTCCTTTACCTGTGGCATTCTTGTTGAACCACCAACTGCAATTATTTTATCTATATCATTCATTGATAAACCTTTTTTATCCAACATTACATTTATTAAATCTAAAGTCTGATTAAATAAGTCTGAAGTAATTTCATCAAATTTTTCTCTTGTTACCTCAATTGGGCATTTAGAACCATCAAAGCTTGGTGTAATCTTTGCAGAAGGCTTTGTAGTAAGCATCTTCTTTAAGGCTTCAACCTTTTCACTTAAGAATGCAACAACCTCAGGATCCTCCTTCATAGCATCTGCATCTGCACCTGTTTGATTACAGAATTCTTCTACAACATATTCTGCTAACTTAGCATCCCAATCCTTACCACCTAATTGATGATCACCACCTGTAGTAATAACTTGATAATGCTTATCCAAACCTTCAAAATCTAATTTCATAACAGTACAGTCAAATGTACCACCACCAAGGTCATAAATTAATACTGTTTCATGTAAATCTTGATGTTGTGCATTACCATATGCAATTGCAGCTGCAGTAGGCTCATCCATGATTTTTAATACATTAAGCTTTTGACCATTAGATAATTCTACATTACTACCTGCAAGCATAGTGGCATTTCTTGCTGCATCACCAAAATATGCAGGACAGGTAATAACTGCGCCCTCAATTTCTTCGCCTTGTAATGCAACTTCAGCATCTGAAATTAGCTTTTTAAGAATAATACTTGACAATGCTGCAGCAGAGTATTCAACTCCATTAACAGTTTTAGTCCAATTCGGATCACCCATATAGTTTTTAACTCTTTCTACTAAGCATTCAGGATTTAATGCGCCTGAATCTCTTGCATTACTACCAACAACACATGTTCCATCACTTGGATCAAAGAACAATACTGATGGAGTAGTCTTATCACCCTCAGCACTTTCAATGTTTACAATTGATCCTGTTTCATCAACATAACTTACTACTGAATAAGTAGTACCTAAATCAATACCAATTTTCTTTCCCATTACTTTAAACCTTCCTTTTTTAATTACTAAATTTATATACATCCACCTTGGATGGATAAATTACCTTTCCTTCAAATTCATAGCAATCAGAATAACGCTTTGCTATTTTTTTATCTAGATCTTGAATAGGTGTTGGAATAACCTTTAAGATTTTATCAACTGTCTTTTCAAAATCATCTGAAATTAATTTTATAGTTTTAATACCAAAGAATAATAAAATCTCTTCAACATTATTAATAACAAAATCTAATACCTCTAAATATGATTCCTTCATATTATCAGCCGTTAATGTAGAAATTTTTTCTGAAATATTAGTTTTAAGCTTTTTGTAAAATAAATCCATTCTTTTATAATTAGGTAACATATAATAATCTGCATAATTTTTATCAATTGTAGAAGCTATTTTTTCAAATTCTGCAAGATTCTTATCTAACACTTCATTTTCTCTTAATATTTTTTCTACTTCCACTTTATTCTCTTCAAATAAATTAAGAAGCATTGATACTATATCAAGAGTTTTATCCTCATCCATTCCTTTTTCAGATGCAATTTCTTTATTATCAGTTTCCTTTTCATCCTGTGCATCCTCATTACTTACTTCTTCTAAAGACTCATTTGATTGATATTTAAAAGGAACCAAATCAGTTACCTTTTTTTCATCTATCATTAAATCATCATCAGCTATAGATAAACCAATATTATCTATGATTTCTTCAAGATCACCAATAATATAATCCAAATATTTTTTTACCTTTTCTTCATTAGTAGCATATTTTTCAATATCAGCAACTGTTCTTTTAGCGTCCTCTACAAAAGATATTAATTCCAAGCCGATATTCTTTACTAAAGAATATGCAAAGCCTTCTCTGTATTTTTGAAGTTCTTTTCTTAATTTTTCAATCATTTCATCCTTAGTTTTAGCTATGCGAATTTGTGAAATTAATCCATTAAAATATCCTTTAATAATTTCCTTAAGCTCTTCAATAGAAAGTGTCTGAGTGTTATCAATTTCCATATCATTACCTCCTAATAACTAATGCGTATTTGATAATTATTGAATTTAATAAATGTATTTTAACTTTATTATACCTTTAGTGAATTCCAAATCAAGAATATTTCCTTATCTCGTAAAAACATGTCGAAATGATGTAAAATTTGTCATTTAATTTAGGATATGTTTCTTATAAATAATGCCTCTTTATTAATAAAAAAATCTTCATTGAAAACTATAGTTCAATAAAGACTTTAAAAGTTAATAATTATAATATAGCAACTATAAATGCAATAAATGTTATTATAGTTATTATTAATTCAGGTATCATACAAGATATAATACTTTTATTTTTATTCTTCTTAAAAATATTTAGGTAATTTTTCTTGGATTTTTTTATCAAAATAAATGCTATAAGTCCAAATAATACACCTATAATACCAGCTACGACATTTTTATTTATTATCGCAAAGACTAATGCTAATATACCGAAAATCACTCCAAATACTCTAGTTAATTTTGCTAACCTTTTAGTCTTTTTTGCCTTATTTAAAATAGCTGGATCAATTGGCCATTCCCAGTGATAATATCCATTATGCAAGTTATAATATAATTGGTATTCACTTCCATTATGATTTAATATTACAACTAATGTTGGGACAATATATGCAGAAACCGACCATTTTTTTGATTGCCAAGATGTGTAATTCTTTGGCAAATAATCACCTAATTTATTTGTTAAAGCATTCTTCATTTCTTCAAGAGTAAATAAACAATCTTCATGATAAACGGAATAAGGAATATCATTAGAACTTTTTAAAACTCTATACTTTGCATTCTTATCAAATTCTGTTATATGAATACTATCCGAAATATGTCTATATCCAAAATCAGATATTCTAGTGTTCTTAATATTTCCACCAACAACATAATCAATATCCGCTTCATAATAATATACAACACATGACCTAACTGATACAGCAGATGAATTTAAAGTTAAATTTGATACCTTTTCAACAAATGCAGGATCTACCGTAGTAACTTTTTTTACTTCAGCAATTAATGAATCTAGTGCGTGTTGATGTGAATACTTTTCCTCCAATATTCCAATCTCATTACAATAATCAAAATACTTACTTGCTAACCCCATAAGCCCCTCCTGATATTTTTAGTTTTGTTTATGTCTTTTTTTATAATTATACATTTTGAAAAATTCAAATCAAGAATATTTCCATATCTTGTAAAAATATGCCATAATGATGTAAAATATGTCGATTTTCTATTTATTTTTATAAAAAAAAACCTTCTATTCATTAAGAATAAAAGGAAAAAATTATTTATTCCATCCAAGTTGGATCATTTGGATTTTTTTGAAATTTTAAAATCTTATTAATATCTTCAGAACTAATATAATTTTCTTCAGCTGCAACATTTACTAGTGTTTCAAAATTAGATAAAGAATGATTAACTACATTTGCGTCTTTTAATCTATCTAAACCCTTTTGTAAATTATAAGTAAAGATTGATGCAATACCTAATACATTAGCTCCTGCTTCTCTTAATACTTCAACTACTTCAATTGAAGAACCAGCAGTAGAGATTAAATCCTCAATAACTACAACATTCTTTCCTACTGGGACAACACCCTCTATTTGATTTCCTCTACCATGATCCTTAGCTCCACCACGAACATAACCCATAGGTAAATCTAAAATATCTGATACATAAGCAGCATGAGCAATTCCAGCAGTTGATGTACCCATAATAACTTCACATGTTGGATAGTAATCCTTAATTAATTGAGCTAAGCCATTCTCAACGACCTTTCTAGTATCAGGATATGATAATGTTAATCTATTGTCACAATAGATTGGTGATTTTATACCTGATGCCCATGTAAATGGATCATTTGGCTTCAAAAATACAGCTTTTATTTTTAGTAAGTTTTTTGCAACCTCAATAGCTAGTTTATTTTCCATATTAACAAAACTCCTTTACACATCTTTTATATGCTTCTACAGGATTTTCTGCAGAAGTAATACTTCTACCAACGACAATATAATCTGAACCTAATTCCTTTGCATATGCTGGAGTAGCAACTCTCTTTTGATCATTCACTGAATCATCCGCAAATCTAATTCCTGGTGTAACACTCATTAGACCTAATTCTTTAATAATTGGAGCCTCAAGAGCTGAACACACTACACCCTGAAGTCCTGCTTCCTTAGCATTTTGTGCATATTTCTTTACAACCTCATTTAAAGGATAGTTAATTAATAATTCATTTTCTAATGCTTCTTGACTAATAGATGTTAATTGTGTTACTGCAATTAGCAAAGTCTTTTTACCTTCCTCTGTTGAATCTAATCCACGTCTAGCTGCCTCCATCATTTTTATACCTCCAGCAGCATGAACATTGGTTATTTCAACACCTAGAGATGCAATATTTCTCATCGCTTTTTCAACAGTATTTGGAATATCATGAAGTTTTAAATCTAAAAAGATTTTAAAGCCCATTTCATGTAACTCTTTAACTAGTTCTGGTCCTTCCTTATAGAAAATCTCCATTCCAATTTTTAAATATGGATTTAAACCATTAAAGGGTTTTAAAAAATTAAATAAATCCTCTTTGTTTTTAAAATCACATGCAATAATAACGTCTCTCATTTTTATTGTGCCTTTCCTATAATATTTTTTAAATCATCTATTTTATATTCTTCCATAACCCTAGGAAGATCCTCGATAATTTTTTTACAAGCGTATGGGTCAACAAGATTTTGGGCTCCAACCATCACTAATGAAGCACCAGCATACATCATTTCTAAAACCTCATAAGCGTTACTAACACCACCCATACCGATAATTGGTACTTTTACAGCATGAGCAACCTCATATACCATTCTTAAAGCAATAGGGAAAATACCTGGACCACTATAACCACCCTTTTTAACTGCAATAATCGGTTGTCCTGTTCTTAAGGATATTCTCATACCTACTAATGTATTGATTAAGCTTATTGCATCTGCACCTGCAGATTCAACAGATTTTGCCATCTCAACAATATTAGTAACATTAGGTGATAGCTTAACAATCAAAGGTTTTTTGCAAAATTTCTTAACCTGTGATACAAGATGGTAAGCGGTATCGGGATCAACGCCAAAGGCCATACCTCCACCACTCACATTGGGACAAGATATATTTAATTCAACCGCAAATACCTTATCAACATTATTAAATTTTTTTACTGTCTCAATGTATTCATAAACACTATGACCACCAACATTAGCAATAACCTTATCATCATATACCTTAGATAGTTTTACTAATTCCTCTGAGATAACCTTATCAACTCCTGGATTTTGAAGTCCTATTGAGTTAATCAAGCCAGCCTGACATTCTGCTATTCTTGGTAGTGGATTACCATATCTAGGATTTAATGTGGTACCCTTACATGAAATACTACCAAGTATATTAATATCATAATATTCACTGAATTCATAGCCAAAACCGAATGTTCCTGAAGCAGGAATTATTGGATTTTTTAATGTATGACCTAAAAATTTAATTGAAGTATCCATTAGAAAATCACCTCTTTTGCATCAAATACTGGTCCTTCCTTGCACACTCTCTTTGGACCGTTAACAGTCTTAATTGAGCAACCCATACATGCACCAAAGCCACAACCCATTCTAGCCTCTAATGATACACAACCATTTGGATAATTCTTAGCCAGTGCCTCTAGCATACGATATGGACCACAAGAATAATAGTAAGAAATATCTAAATTTAAGCTTTTAACAAACTCAACAACATTTCCCTTAAAGCCCATTGAACCATCATCTGTACAGTAGTAAGTTTCACAATATTCATTTAAATTTGGAAAATTAACAATATCATCGCTTGATCTAGCACCATAGATTAAAATTGGCTTAATTCCCAATAAATTGTATTTTTTAGCCAATCCAATTAATGGTGCTATACCAATTCCACCAGCAACTAATACTGGCTTAATTGATGAATTAATGGTAAAACCATTACCTAATCCAATTAAACAATCTAAAACCATACCACATTTATATGCTGACATATCATTTGTACCATGTCCTAATACCTTAAATAAGATATCTACATGATCACTAGCATAATCACAAACAGATATTGGTCTTCTTAAATAATGATTAGGAAGTAAAATATTTATAAATTCACCAGGATTTTTAATTTCACTACAATCACCAGATAATCTCATCAAATAAATATCTTTACCTATTTTTTCATTACTGGTAATAGTTAATAAAACATTTTTCATAAGCATTACTCCTTATCAATAACAGATATACCCATTGTAATTTCTTCTAATACATTTAATAAAACTTTAACTGTATCTAAGCAAGTAAATACAGCAACATTATTATCAATTGCGGCTCTTCTAATTAGCTTTCCATCCTTATTCATATTTTCTTCTTCACTTGAAGTATTTATTACATAAGTGACATAACCTTTTTTTATTGAATCAAGAATTTCTTCACTACCTTCAGAAATTTTCTTTTTGATTCTTGTTTTTATACCATGCTGACGTAAATATGAAGCAGTTCCACCTGTTGCCTCAATATTGAATCCTAAATTGTAGAATCTCTCAATTAAAGGTAATGCAGTCTCTTTATCCTTATCAGCAATTGTAGCAAGAATAGTTCCATAATTTGCTACCTTGGTTCCACTAGCCTTTAATGATTTATACAATGCTCTATTAAATGAATAATCATATCCAATTGCCTCACCTGTTGATTTCATCTCAGGTGATAAAACAACATCAAGACCAGTAATCTTTGTGAATGAGAAGGTTGGTGTTTTTACATACCATCTTTTACGGTTTGGAGCAATTCCAACATATCCTAAATCCTTTAGCTTAGCACCAAGCATTACCTTAGTTGCAATATTAGCAATTGGGATATCTGTTGATTTTGCTAAAAATGGAACTGTTCTACTTGAACGAGGATTAACCTCAATAATTGAAACATTATTATTCTTATCAACTATAAATTGAATATTATATAAACCAATCATTTGAAGCTTTTTACCAATTTTAATTGTATATTCAACGATTGTCTTTTTAACATCCTCTGTTAATGAATACGGAGGATATACTGACATACTATCACCACTATGAACACCAGTACGCTCAATGTGTTCCATAATACCTGGAATAAACACATCCTCTCCATCACAGATAGCATCAACCTCACATTCTTGACCTGATACATACTTATCTACTAAAACCGGATGCTCATTATCAAATGAAATTGCCTCAAACACCTTTGCCTTTAACACATTTTCATCATATACAATGTGCATTAATCTTCCACCTAAAACAAATGATGGACGAACAAGTACTGGATATCCAATTTCATTAGCTGCATTAACTGCTTCCTCGACAGAGAATACACCATAACCCTTTGGCATTGGTATATCTATTTCTTCCATTGCTGCTTCAAATAGCTTTCTATCTTCAGCTAAAGCAATACTATTAGCTGATGATCCAAAAATTCTAATACCATATTTATCTAGCTTATCTGCCAAATTAATTGCAGTTTGACCACCTAAGGCTACAATTACACCTTCAGGCTTTTCATAATCAATAACATTCATTACATCTTCAAAAGTTAAAGGTTCAAAATAAAGCTTGTCAGAAACAGTATAATCTGTTGAAACAGTTTCAGGGTTACAATTTATAATAATAGCCTCATAGCCTACTTCCTTTATTGCCCAAATAGCATGAACGGTTGTATAATCAAATTCAACACCTTGACCAATTCTAATTGGACCAGAGCCTAATACAACTATTTTTTTGCGTTCTGTTTTAATTGATTCATTTTCATTTTCATATGTTGAATATAAATATGGAACGTATGATTTGAATTCACCAGCACAAGTATCAATTGATTTATATACAGGATATAAACCTAAAGACTTCCTTAAATCATAAATCTTAAATGCTGTAGAATTCCAGCATTTAGCAATATATGAATCAGAAAAACCAATTCTTTTTGCCTTATATAAGACTTCATTATTGAACAAATTATTCTTTATTTCCTTTTCATATTCAACAATATTCATTATCTTTTGAAGGAATAGCTTGTCTATTTTAGTAATATCATAAATTTGATCAATTTCAACATTCTTACGGAAGGCCTCTGCAATAGCAAACATTCTTTCATCAGTATGTCTATCAATTAAATCTAATAATTCTTTAACGCTATAATTCTTTAAATATTCTAATTCAATATGGTCTACCTTATTCTCCAATGATCTAATTGATTTTAGGAAAGATTCTTCAATTGTTCTACCAATACTCATTACCTCACCAGTTGCCTTCATTTGAGTAGAAAGACTTCTATTCGCATCAGCAAATTTATCAAATGGGAAACGAGGAAATTTAGTTACAACATAATCAATAGTTGGTTCAAATGAAGCAACTGTAGCTGCAATGTTAATTTCATCTAATGTTAAACCACATGCAATCTTTGCAGAAACTCTAGCAATAGGAAAACCTGAAGCTTTAGAAGCTAAGGCTGATGAACGAGAAACACGTGGATTTACTTCAATTAAATAATATTTAAAACTATATGGATCAAGAGCAAATTGAATATTGCATCCACCTTCAATTTTTAAACCACGAATTATTTTTAATGCTGAATTTTTAAGCATTGCAAATTCCTTTAATGTCAAGGTTTGTGCAGGAGCAACAACTACGCTATCACCTGTATGAATACCAACAGGGTCAACATTTTCCATTGAACAAATAGTAATTGCTGTATCATTTTTATCACGCATAACCTCAAATTCAATTTCCTTGAAGCCTTTAATTGATTTTTCAACTAATACCTGAGAAACAGGAGATAGCTTTAAAGCATTTTTTGCAAGAGGAATTAATTCTTCCTCATTATCGGCAAAGCCTCCACCTGTGCCACCCAAAGTAAAGGCTGGACGTAAAATAATTGGATAACCAATTTCATTGGCAGCCTCTATTACTTCATCCAAATGATTAGCAATTTTTGATTCAATAATTGGTTCATTTAAAGAAATACATAGTTCCTTAAATAATTCACGATCCTCAGCCTGTTCAATTGCGTTAGCATTAGTACCAAGTAATTCAACATTACATTCTTCAAGAATACCCTTTTTATAAAGCTGCATACCTAAATTTAAACCAGTTTGACCACCAATTGAGCAAATCAATCCATCAGGTCTTTCATATCTAATAATTTTTGCAACATGCTCTAAATCAAGTGGCTCCATATATACCTTATCAGCCATATTTGGATCTGTCATAATAGTAGCTGGATTTGAATTAACCAAAATTACCTCATGGCCTTCTTCCTTTAAAGCAAGACATGCTTGAGTACCTGCATAATCAAATTCTGCAGCCTGTCCAATAACAATTGGTCCAGAACCTATTACCATTATCTTTTTAATATCTGTTCTTTTTGGCATTAGAATTACCTCCAAAATCTTTCATAAGCTTAACAAATTTATTAAATACATATTCATCTGATTCTAATTCTTCAGATGGTGAATACTTTACAGCAAGAACGCTATTTTCTTCATCCATTATTCCCTCAACACAATTATCTAATAAATTAATATGTGTTACCATTAAACCTGTACAATTTAGTGAATTACTATCAAGTATATAAGTATCATTTTGAGAAGTAATTTCAATCTTACCTGTCTTTAAGTTCTTTACTGGTAGATTTGAACCATTATGCCCAACTTTTTCCTTAACAGCTTTTGCTCCATAAGCAATACCTATAATTTCCTGTCCAAGTCCAATTCCTAAAATAGGTAATTTTGACCTTAATTGCTTGATTAAATTAATAACCTCAGTAGCTGTATTAGGATCACCTGGTCCATCTGATATTAATAATCCATCAGGCTTAAGCTTAATAATTGAATCAAGTGGATAGTTATATGGAACTACAATGACATTACAACCAATATTATTAAGCATTTTAATAATGCTTTGCTTAATTCCACAATCTATTACAACCACATTTTTTATAGGATTAGTTGTTCTAGAATACCAAACCTTTTTAGATGATACATTTCTGATTAAATCAGTAGGAACACAATAATTTCTAATTTGGTCTAAACATTCATTAATTGATTTATTGATGTCACAAATCATACCTTTTAATATACCATTATCTCTAATTTTTCTAACGATTTCTCTTGTATCAACATCATATATACCTGGAATACCTTCCTCATCCATAACTTCACTTAATTTATGAGTGAATCTAAAATTAGATGGTAAATCATTGTATTCTCTCACAATTATACCTTTAGCAGTTAAATATCTAGTTTCGTAATCTTCATCTGTCAAACCGTAATTTCCAATTAGAGGATAAGCCATACAAATAATTTGTTGACAATTTGCTTGATCAGATAAGATTTCTTGATAGCCTACTACTGAGGTATTAAATCTAATTTCTGCAATAACCTCATTATTACTACCAAAGCCTATTCCTTCAAATACTGAACCATCCTCAAGGACCAACTTTCTATTTTTCATTAAAAAAACCTCCTATAAACAATCTTTCCATTCACAAATGTATATTTTGAAAATCCATAATAACCATTACCAATAAATGGAGAATTCTTTCCTTTAGATAGAATTTCATCCTTTTCATAAATATGTTCATTCGTAATATCTATAACAGTAATGTCAGCTATACTTCCTACTTCAATTTTACTATATGGTAAATTAAATACCTTAGCTGGATTATATACAAAAATTTCTAAAAACTTATCCAAAGAAATTATATTGTTCCTTACAAAATTAGTATAAACAATTGGAATTGCTGTTTCAAGCCCTATTATACCATTTGGACATTTATTATATTCTCTCATTTTTTCTTCCTCAGTATGAGGGGCATGATCACTTGCAATCATACAGGCTGTACCATCAAGTAAGGCTTCAATTGTTGCTAAGCGATTAGCCTCACTTCTTAAAGGTGGATTCATTTTCCAATTACCATCTTTTATCATTTCCTCATTCAATATCAAATGATGTGGAGCAACCTCACAGGTAATATTTTTATATCCTTGCTTGTGAGCCTCTCTAATTGCATCAAATGATTCCTTAGTAGACATATGACAAAAATGATACTTACATCCAATTTCCTTGGCAAGCTCGATTTCTCTTCTTACCGCAACATATTCACCTTCAGGCAAATATTTATATACGTTATCCTCAGCGTGAGAAGCAATAACCAAATCATATTTTTTGGCTAAAACCATTGCTTGTCTTAAAATATCTATGTTATTAACTCCTCTTCCATCATCAGTAATAGCTTTAACAAATGAATAAAACTCATTTATCTCCGCTAAGTCCTTATCCTCCTGCCTTTTACTTACTGATGCATAAGGATAAACATTTACAATCGCATCCTTTTTAATTATTTCCAATTCTTTATTTAAAAACTCTAAGCAATCAGGAACTGGATTTAAATTAGGCATTGCCATAATAGTTGTAAACCCACCCTTTGCTGCTGATAAAGTACCAGTTTTAATTGTTTCCTTATTTTCAAAGCCAGGCTCTCTTAAATGAACATGAACATCAATTCCTCCAGGCATTATAATGCATCCATCTGCATCATAAATCTCACAATCCACATTAATAGAATCATCAACCTTGATAATCCTATCTTTTTCAATTAAAACATCTTTTTTTACTAATCTATTATTCTTTATTATAAAACCATTTTTAATTAAAATCATAATTTACCATCCAATGCTCTTGAAATAACGGCCATTCTAACATAAACACCATTAGTCATTTGCTTATAAATTCTACTTTTTTCACATTCAGCACATTCATCAGCAATCTCAACACCTCTATTAATTGGTGCAGGATGCATAATTATAGCATTTTCCTTCATCATTTTCATTCTATCATATGTAAGACCATACTTTTGATGATATTCTTCTACAGATATTTGCATTTTTTCCTGATGACGTTCAAATTGAACCCTTAACAGCATTACAATATCCATTTCTTGACAAGCCCTGTCAAGAGAAATCCATTCAGCACAATGATCATTAAACTCTTCAGGTCCAGAAATATAAACATCCATACCTAATCGCCTCATTACCTCAACATTAGTATGTGCAACTCTAGAATGAGATATATCACCAACAATACAACATTTTAGACCCTCAAATTTACCATACTCCTCGTAAATTGTCATTAAATCCAATAAAGATTGAGTCGGATGATTTGCCTTACCATCACCCCCATTAAATATTGGAATATTAATTCCTTGAAGTTCTTTATAGTATTCATCCTTACTATGTCTTATAATAACTCCATCAACGCCTAGTGCCTCAAGGGTTCTAACCGTATCATATAATGTTTCACCTTTTGAAACACTTGATGACTGTGTATTAACATCTAAAACATTAATCCCCAAATTCATGAGTGCGCACTGAAATGAATAATGAGTACGGGTTGAATTTTCAAAAAAAAGGGTTGCGACTTTCTTATCAGAATAAGAAAGTCTTAACCCTTTTTTCAATAATTGAGCAAATTCAATAATATCCATTATTTTTTCAGTTGACAAATCTCTTAAAGTTAATAATCCTCTCATGATCTCACCTCAAAATAATTTTTATAAAGAATTTTATTTCTTTATTTTAACCTTATATATAATACCATAATAAATTATAACAATCAATAGGAAAAACATTTTTATTTTTCTTTTATTTTTCTTTAATTTCTAAACATTAAAACAAAAACTATTTATTCACAACTCTACCATCAGGTAAAATGATTAAAATGTTTTTATCAGTACTATTATTTTTACATTCTAATCCTTTATAAATCAATTCTGGATATTTAGTATAAATATGATGCTTCTTTATTTCATCATTATTACATATAGGTTCATTTCCCAAACTAATAATTTCATCAATATAATCTTCATCTATTATGTCAGATTTGTAATAACAAGTTCTAATACCAATAGAATAGATATCTTTTTTCATTTTTAAATATTTAGAAACACCAGTAATAGTTGCACCACTAGTAATATTTCCTATAATTATATCAACACTTGGCAGCTGTTGTAAAATTTCTGGACCAGTGCTTTTAAAATGAGCTGTAACACATTTCTTTTCTTTAAACTGGGAAAAATATAAGGAATCCTTTATTTCACATGCCATATCACTTGCCATCTCATCACTACCAGACAAACCAAACAATGCAGGAGTTAGTACTACTGTACAACCAAGTTCTTTTACTTTTTCAATAAAAGGATTATCTTCATTAGGCATACAAATAATACATTTATAATTTTTACTATGGCAGTAGACTGCTAAACATAACCCAAAATAACCATCTGATGAACTAATAATAGTTGTATCATTCTTTATTTTTCCACTCAACTCATATGATGACATAACCTCAGTAACAACTCTATCATAAATCGAACCATTAGGATTATCTCCTTCCAGCTTTATATAAATATTTTCATCAATTTTTATTATACTAGTAGTATTTTTATCCATCTTTATTAACCTCATTAAAATAATTATATCATAAAAAAAGAAATTTATTTATTTACAATAAAAATAAATATATAATAT
>JBJEFS010000013.1:7167-19683 GCA_051874325.1 Anaeroplasma sp. | reverse complement strand
ACGGTGCTAATGTCTAAAAAATATTAGGAACTATTCAAAAGTTATTGACATAAAATTTGAATATTTTTTTAAAAAATAGTTTATAAAGTTGACAACTAATTAAATAATTAGTAGAATAATAGTATAAAGAACTATTATTCATTCTAATTTAATATACTATAGAGGGGAGTGGCTTTAATGGATAATAAGCTTAAGAAACTTCTTGATGACAGAAGGTGTTTCATTTTTGACCTAGATGGTACACTTGCAGATACTGAAAGATTGCATTGGGTTGCCCATAATGAAATATTGAAAAAAGAATATGGTATAGAAGTAGATCATGATCATATTCTATCATATCTAGGAAAACCAGAGGAAGTATTTTTAGAAGAAATAGAAAAAGACTATAATATTAAAATTGAAAACAAAGAAAAGTATTCTAAAAAAAGAGCTAAGTTAGCAGTCAAAATTATCTTATCTGAATCTAAACCATTTGCATTTATTAAAGAAGTTTTAGATAATAGTTTTGGAATAAGAGTATTTCTTGTTTCAGCACAAAATAAATCTGTAGCTTTAAAAATAATGCACAAATGGGATTTTTATCGTCATTTTAATGAAAACAATTCATTCTTCTGTGATGAAAAGCATCCAGTTAAATCAGATTTTTATGATGATATTATGAAAATATTAAAAAATGCTAAACCTGAAGAAGTAGTATTATTTGAAGATGTAAATAAATATATACTAGAAGGTAAAAAACGTGGTTTTATTACTATAGGTATAGATAGTGGATTTGGTGCTCCTATCACAGAAGCAGACTATGTAATTGATACAAGAGAATAATAATATTTTACATATAAGAGTTCAATTGTTTAAACAATTGAACTCTTATTTTATTTTAAATCTAATAATTCATCTAAATCAAGATTGGATTCTTCATAAACAGAAATAACATATTTAGCAATAAATTCTTTTTTTAAATAAATTGTTAAAATTGCCTTATCATTATATATCACAAAAACAATTGAAATATCCTCTAACTCATTTTCTTTCACAGGTATAACTACATCATTTTCAATTATCAAAATATATTTTTTATCTAAAACAATTTCATTTATTCCTTTTAAATATATTGAAATAAAATCATATTTTGATAAAGAATTAATGATACTTCTATGAAAATTCCAATCATTACTATTATTAATTGTAACAATAATAACATTCATATTATCTTTAACATAGTTACTCACTAAAATCCTTTTAGCTTTTTTTGTATAACCCGTTTTACCCCAAATAAAATTCTCATCAGAATTAACTAATTTATGTTTATTATGCCAAAAATAGTCATTTTTTAAAGAATGGCATGTATATGAATGTGTCTGTGCTATCTCAACAAAAATATTATTTTTTGAAGCATAAGCAGCAAGTAACGCCATATCATAAGCAGTTGATAAATTATACTCATCTTCATCTAATCCTGATGCAGTTGTAAAAACAGAATCTCTCATTCCTATTTTTTTTGCTGTTTCATTCATTTGCATAATAAACTCATCAGAATCATTATCACTTAATGCACTTGCTGCATCATTTGCACTTCTAAGCATTAATGCATAAATTAAATCTTTTCTTTTAAAAACATCATTTTCCTTTAAGTAAACGCTAGAACCTATAGCTAATGTATCTTCCTTTTCTATTACTACTGGTTCATTAATATTATAATTTTCAATTGCAGTAATTGCTGTTAATATTTTAGCAGTAGATGCAACTAGCATTCTTGAATTTATATTACTTCCCTCTAATACTCTTAATGAGCTAGAATCAAGAACAATATAGCTTGAGCTAGTATTTTGAATAAACGAACATGTAAATAATAAAAAGGGAAGAGTTAATAAACAAACAATTTTTTTCAAAGTATCACCTATTAATGATATGAAAAAAACTTATATAATTTGACTTTATTACTATAATTTCCTAATATTTGGATGATTAGCCTTTAATACTTTAATTCCATAATCTGGATTTTTGAATGCAACAGTAATAGTATCCCCTTTTGTTGCAACAACAATACCATCTCCAAAAATTTTATGATTAATTTTATCTCCCTGACCAATACTTATTTCTGGTGAAGTTGATACATTCATCTTTTTATCTTTTTGATTTATTGCACTAAAAATATTTTTAGTTTTTACTAGATTTACTTTATTAGCATTATCATATAATTCTTCATCCATTTCTTTAATGAATCTTGACGGAAGCATATTTTCATAAGATCCAAATAAAGCACGATTAGCTGAATTAGTAATAAATAAGTTATCCTTTGCTCTTGTGATGCCAACATAACAAATACGTCGTTCTTCTTCTATCTCAGATGGTAGCATAACATTAATTGATGGAAAAATTCCTTCTTCATTTGCAACCATAAATACGCATCTGAATTCTAATCCTTTAGCTTGATGATAAGTAGTTAAAACAACTGCATCGTCAACACTAGCATCATCATTATCACTTCTCAAAGCTAAATCAGATAAAAGTTCAGTTAATTTTAAAACATTAGTTTCACCTTCATAGGTTTCTTCGGTTTCTTTTAAAACTGACTTAAATTCCTTAATATTTTGACTCCTGTCTTCATAAGTATCCTTATCTGACTTTAACTCTTCTTCATAATTTAATTCCTTCAAAATTAAGTCAATTAAATCTCTTAATGATATATTTTCTATTTGAGCAACAATTGAATTAACCGTATCTTTAAAGCTAAACAAAGAATCAGCACCTTTTCCTTTACCTTTATAGAAGCTAATTGCTTTAAACAAAGAACAATTATTTGCTATGGCAACCTCAGTAAGATTATTTATAATAGTAGTTCCAACACCCTTTTTAGGTACATTTATAATCCTTTTAAACGAAAAATCATCATCATTATTAACAAATATACGTAGAAAAGCTATTATATCCTTAATTTCTTTTCTAGCAAAAAATGATAATCCTCCATACATTTTATAAGGAATTTGATATCTTACTAATGAATCCTCAAATCCTCTTGAAATATAATTAGCACGATACATTATCGCAAAATCACTATATTTATATCCATTTAGTTTTAATTTTTTTATATTATCAATGACATACATAACTTCATCATAGGCTGAAGAAGCATGATAATAAATTGGAAGCTTACCCTCTTTATTATTTGAGGTCATAATTTTTTTTATTTGATTAGGATTATGCGCGATAACTGAATTTGCTAAATTTAAAATTTGAGTTGTTGAACGATAGTTCTTTTCTAATAAAATCAATTTACATTCTAAAAAATCATTTTTAAAGCGGCTAATATTTTCTATTTTAGCACCTCTAAAGGAGTAAATAGATTGAAAATCATCGCCTACAACAAAGATATTATGATATCTTGCTGCCAACATAAACATTAAATTATATTGTAATGTATTTGTATCTTGAAATTCATCAACTAGTATATATTGAAAATAGTCTTGATATTTTTGTAAAATACTTGGTTTTTTTTGAAATAATTCGATAACTTTTAATATTAAATCATCAAAATCAAGTAAATTATCCTTTATAAGACTTTCATTATAAACTTTAAAAATGATATCAAAATCTGATTTTAATTGCCCTTCTTTAATATTAACATTAATAGCATTTTTAACCTGAGAAATTAGTTTTCTAATTTCTTTAGGCTTATAATCAAAATCTAACTCATTAATTACATTTTTAACAATTTTTAACGAATCATCTTCATCAATAATAGAGAAATACTTAGTATATCCTTCTAATTCTTCTATTTCCATTCTTAATAATCTAGAACAAAATGAATGGAAGGTAGATATCCACATTTTAGACGTAGTTATACCTAACATTTTTGCAATTCTATCTTTCATTTCATTGGCAGCCTTATTAGTAAAGGTTACGGCAAGAATATGATAAGGACTAATTCCAAGTTCATCAATGATATAAGAAATTCTCGTTGTTAAAACCTTTGTTTTTCCGGCCCCAGCTCCGGCCATAACCATAACCGGACCCTCAGTAGTCGTTACTGCGGCAAGCTGTGCATCGTTAAGACCATCTAATAAGCTCATGAAACCACCTAATTTCTATCAATAAAATCTTCATATGTTTCTAATCTATCTTCATAAGACCCATCTGGCTTAATGGCAATAATACGATTTGAAACAGTTTGTAATAATTCCGCATCATGTGATGAGAATAGGATATTACCTTTATAATTAGTCATACCTTCATTTAATGCTGTAATAGACTCAAGATCTAAATGGTTTGTTGGATCCTCTAAAACTAAAACATTTGGTGCTTCTAGCATTAGCTTAGCAAACATACATCTTACCTTTTCTCCACCTGATAAAACATTACATTTCTTTAATGATTCTTCTCCACTAAATAACATTCTACCAAGCCATCCTCTAATAAATGTTTCAGTTTGATCTTCCTTTGAATATTGTCTTAACCAATCTACTAAGGATAAATCTTTATCAAAATATTCCTTATTATCCTGCGGAAGAAAGCCAGTATTTGTAGTAATACCCCATTTAAATTTGCCTGTATAATCAGTATCTTTTCCTGATAAGATATTGAATAATGCTGTAATTTGAACAGAATTTTCAGCTAAAAAAGCAATTTTATCATTTTTATTAACAGTAAATGTCAAATTATTAAATAAACCCTCTTTGGTTAGTCCTTCTACAATTAATATATCATTACCAACCTCACGACTTGGTTTAAAACCAATATATGGATATCTTCTACTAGATGGTTCTATATCCTCTAAATTTATTTTTTCAAGTAACTTCTTACGGCTTGTAGCCTGTCTAGATTTAGATTTATTTGCTGAGAATCTAGCAATAAACTCTTGTAATTCTTTTATTTTTTGTTCAGCTTTTTTATTTTGATCCTTAGCCTGCTGTAAAGCTAATTGACTAGACTCATACCAGAATTCATAATTACCTACATATAATTTAATTTTACCATAATCAACATCACAAATATGTGTACATACATTATTCAAAAAATGTCTATCATGCGATACAATCAAAACTGTATTTTCAAAATTTAATAAAAAATTCTCCAACCAACGTGTTGACTTATAATCTAGATTATTTGTAGGCTCATCTAATAATAATATATCTGGATTACCAAATAAAGCTTGAGCTAATAGAACCTTTATTTTAAGTTTTGCGTCTAATTCAGACATTAATGAATAAAAATACTGACTATCAACACCTAAGCCATTTAATAGAACCTCAGCATCAGATTCAGCCTCCCAGCCTCCAAGCTCAAGAAACTCACCTTCAAGCTCTGCAGCTAAAACTCCATCCTCATCAGAAAAATCCTCCTTAGCATAAAGCTCATCCTTGGCTTTTCTTATTTCAATAAGACGTTTATGCCCTAATAATACGGTTTCTATTACTGTTTCATTATCATAGGCATGTTGATCCTGTTTAAGAACAGACATTCTTTCATTTGAATCCATAATTACTTCACCAGTAGTAGATTCAATCTCTCCTGATAAAACCTTTAAAAATGTTGATTTTCCGGCACCATTTGCCCCAATAATACCATAGCAATTGCCCTTTGTAAAAGCAATATCGACATGTTCGAATAATTTTCTTGAGCCATATTGTAAACCTAAATTAACTGTTTTAAGCATTTGTTTTCCTCCTTACATAAGTAAAGGGCTGTCTTACGACAGTCCTAATATTATAATTTAAACGATGATTTCAAGCCACAGGTTCTATTGAATACTAATTTATCTGTAGTTGAATCCTTATCAGTTACATAATAACCATTTCTTATAAATTGATAGTGTTCTAACGGTTTAGTATTCTTAAGTGACTCTTCTACATAACCATTATAAACATTAATAGAATTTGGATTTAATCTTTCCATAAAATCTAAATTCTTATTCTCTTCAGTAATATCAAGCATTAACGGCTCAAACAATCTAAATTCTGCACTTAATGCAGTACTTGCATCTACGAAATGTATATTACCATTTGGCTTTCTAGCATCAAAACCATTACCACTCCTAGTTTGTGGATCATATGTTGCATGAATCAAGGTAATATTGCCATTTTCATCCTTTTCAACAGAAGTTGCAGTAATGAAATATGCATGCATTAATCTAACCTCAACACCTAAAGCAAGTCTCTTCCATTTTTTATTTGGTTTTTCTTCAATAAAGTCATCTCTTTCGATATAAACTTCTTTAGAAAATGAGATTTTTCTAGATCCCATCTCAGGAACCTCTTGATTATTAGGGCAATCCAAATATTCAATCTGACCCTCTGGATAATTATCAATAATAACCTTAACAGGATTTATAATAGCATTAGGTCTTAATGTTTTTAGTTTTAAATCATTTCTTAATTCTTCATCTAAACAATCAGACTCGACTGTAGAATTAACTCTTGATAAACCTGTTGATAGTATAAAATTCTTGATGGATTCTGGCGTAAATCCTCTTCTTCTTAGACCACATAATGTAGGCATTCTAGGATCATCATAGCCTGAAACCTTTTTAGCATCAACTAAAGCCTTTAAATACCTTTTTGACATAATTGTATTTGTAATATTTAGTCTTCCAAATTCATATTGATGTGGAATATGCTCCATTTCACATTTTTCAATAAACCAATCATATAATATACGGTGATTATCATATTCTAATGAGCATAATGAATGGGTAATTCCTTCAAAAGAATCTTGCAAAGGATGCGCAAAATCATACATTGGATAAATACACCATTTATCACCTTGACGATGATGATGAATATGCAAAATACGATACATTGCAGGATCACGCATATTGATATTAGGATGAGACATATCAATCTTAGCTCTTAATGTCTTTTCCCCTTCCTTATACTTACCTCTACGCATTTCTTCAAATAGCTTCAAGTTTTCTTCGACACTTCTATCTCTATATGGAGAATTAATTCCAGGCTCTGTTAAAGTACCACGATATTTACTCATCTCCTCCTGAGATAAGTCATCAACATATGCCAAACCCTTTTTAATTAATAAAATAGCTTTTTCATATGTAGCCTCAAAATAATCAGAACCAAAAAATATATTACTTGGTTTATAACCAAGCCATGCTAAATCTTCAATAATTCCATCAACAAACTCCTGATCTTCCTTTGCTGGATTAGTATCATCAAATCTTAAATTAGTTGTTCCATCAAATGCCTTTGCTAATTCAAAATTAGTAATAATCGCTCTAGCATGTCCAATATGAAGGTATGCATTAGGCTCAGGTGGAAATCTTGTAGCTATCTTATCAACTCTCCCACTTTCTAAATCCTGTTGCATTATTGTTTTAATAAAATTATTAATTTCTACCATAATCATCATCCTATCTAAAAATATAATTTATTATATAACAAAATTAGTGAAAACTCTATAATTATTTTAATTATAAGCCTAAAAGTTCTAAGGAAGCGTTAGCATTAAGCTGTAAATCTGATAGTTTGGGATTTTTCTGATATTGATAGTATCCTGCCACTGCAATCATGGCTGCATTATCTGTACAATATTTAATTGATGGGATACATACATTATAATCACTAGCCTCAATACTAAACCTTTCCTTCAAGCCCTTATTTGCTGAAACCCCACCAGCAACAATTATATTTTTTACATTTTTATTTTTAGCTAGCTTTAAGGTTTTTCTAACTAATACCTCTGTAACACTATCTTGAAATGATGCGCATAAGTTATTAATATCTATTTTTTCTCCTCTTTGATTTGCATTATGCACCAAATTAATAACTGCACTTTTCAAACCTGAGAAAGAAAAATTATAGCTATCATCACCTAGATAAACTCTAGGAAGATGATATGTATCAATACCTAAATGAGCTAATCTATCTACATGTGGGCCACCTGGATATGGTAAACCAACAACTCTTGCAACCTTATCATACGCTTCACCAACAGCATCATCTAAGGTTTGACCAATTATTTCAAATGAAAAATCCTCTTTCATATAAATAAGCTCCGTATTTCCGCCACTTACTAATAAAGCAATGCATGGAAATTTCATTTCATGCTCTATAGCATTAGCGTAAATATGACCTGCTAAATGATGAACTCCTAATAAAGGCTTTTTATATATCATAGCAAATGTCTTTGCAGCATTTACTCCAACAAGTAAAGACCCAATTAGTCCAGGACCTTCAGTTACACATACCAAATCAATCTCCTCAGGTTTAACACCAGAAATACTAAATGCTTCTTCAAAAACCATTGTTATTTGATACACATGATGACGTGATGCAACCTCAGGAACAACACCACCAAATTTTTCATGAATTTTAATTTGAGAATTGATAACATTGGCTAATACCTCTTTGCCATCCCTAACAATAGCAACACTAGTTTCATCACAACTACTTTCAACACCTAAAACTAACATTAATAATCACTCCTTTATATCAGCAAAGCTGACCTTAATGACCCTATCTAAATCCTTAGGATTCATTTTAATTTGACAACCTATTTTTCCACCAGAAAATATTATTTTTTCGAATGACAATGCACTATTATCTACAATTGTAGGATATACCTTCTTCATTCCAATTGGACTACATCCACCTCTTATATATCCTGTTACATTAAGTAAATCCTTAACAGCAATCATAGCTAAAGATTTAACATTAAAATACTTTGCCGCCTTTTTTAAATTTAACTCTGAATTAACAGGTATAACACATATATAGTAATGCTTATCATTAGATTCAGTTACTAGGGTTTTAAATACCATATTTGGATTTTCACCAATCATTTTAGCAACATTTTCTCCATCTATACAAACACCTTCTTTATGAGGGTATTCAAAAATTTCATATTTTATTTTCTTTTGATCAAGTATCCGCATTGCGTTAGTCTTATTCAAAATATCACCTATTTTCTATAAAAATAATATTCTCCTGTTTTTATAAAGCCCATTTTTTCATACATATGCTTCGGAGTGTCCTCATTGTCAGCGACTAAACAAATATCATTAATCCCTTGATTCTTTAAATAATCCAATGCATATTTGAATAAAGTAGAGCCATATCCTTTTTTTTGATACTCATCTAAAATAAAGAAATCCTCCATTTTTGCAAAATCCTTATATATAAACGTATGTATATAACCAATTACCTTATCATCAGAATAAATAACAAACGCCTTCATATTTTGATAATTTCTAAGCTCTACTAGACGCTTAGAATTTAACTGAGCATATTCTTCACCAAATCTTAAATCATCGAGATAGATAAACCTTTGAACCTCTATATAATTATTGTCATCAACCTCTTTAATAATGCCATTAGTTCTTGAAAAAATCTTAATTCCTCTTATACATGAATGCATATAAATATTATTTTCAATATTTTTAAATTTATCTTTTATCAAATAATTTGCTTTAAAACAGATAATTCCCTCATCATTATTGATTAATTTATCTAGCAAGATATTATCATTATTTTTTACCTCATAAAAATTATGATAATATTTATCTGGTTGAATAGTATCATAATATTTAGTATAGCCATCATATTCTTTTTTTTCAGCAAACATACTCAAATATTTATCTTCAAGTTCTAAATAAGAAATAAATTTTTTTTGCATTATTAATGCATCTTCACCATTTGAATAATAATTCCTACGCTTATTGATTAATCTATATCCAAATTTTTCATATAGAATAATTGCTTTAGTATTAGAACTCCTAACCTCTAAAATAGAGCTTTTTGCCCCTAATGCATAATAATTATTTAATATATTAGATAATAATTGTGTTCCAATTCCTTTTTCTTGAAATAATGAATCTACACAAAAATTATATATTTCAATAACTTCACCATCAAAAGTAAATGAAATATAGCCAATAATTTCTTCTTCTCTTTCATAGACATAAACATAAAAAAATGGATTATCAATGTATGACATAAGCATATCTTTGCCAAGTGTTGAGCCTAAAGTACTTTTTTCTAGTTCAACAATTAAATCAATATCATTAACTAAGGCTTTTCTAATCATGTATATTTCTTTCAGCCTCTGTTTCTCTTAAATAATTAGGGACTAACAAATGTGGCTCAGCAACATATTCCTTATGTTTTATACAATATATAGGGTCGACCTTGTAATCTCCTTCATTGACGGAATAAACATAATCATTTCCTTTAATTATTTCATAAGGATATAATCCCTCTTCAACAACCATTTTATCATTTATATTATCTATTATACAGCCAAAGACATTACCTCTTCTTGCATCAATTGTAGCCAAAACCTTTCCATTAAAGCCTGATGCCATCAATTTAAGTGTAGAAATTGTATAAAGTGGTTTTTTTGTAAAAATTGCTAGCATTTTACATACAGTGACTGCCATTCTTACTCCAGTATATGAACCCGGTCCGTTGCCACAAATAATGTTATCTAGTAAATTAGCCGTAATATTAGTATGATTTAATGCTTCATCAATCAAATAAACTATATTTTTTGCATGATCATTTTTTCCTTCAACATATTTCTCATAAATAACATCATTATCATTTACTAATGCTATATATAAAATCTTTGTAGAAGAATCAACAATTAAAGAATACATTATAACATCTCCTCAATTCTTTTATATCTTCCAAGACCATTAATCTTAACTATTCTTTTTGAATCATCTATTATATTTAATTCAATCATTAAGTATTCATCAGGAATTAATTCACTAACCTGAAAAGGCCATTCAATAACACAAACACCATCTGTTTCTATATATTCTTCTAAATCAAAATCCTCGTTTAATCCTTCTAATCTATATAAATCTAGATGATATAATGTTATATCATTTGCTACATATGTTTTTACTATCGTAAAGGTAGGTGAATTAATAATAGCCTTTACACCCAAAGATTTCCCAATACCTTTTGTGATTGTTGTTTTACCTGCAGATAAATCTCCAGTCAATAAAACGACATCTCCTTTGCTTAAATTAGAACCTATTATTTCTCCTAATTTAATTGTCTCATCTTGATTATTTGTAATAAACTCTTTCATAATAGCACCACCATTTTACCTACATATTATACAAAATTTTATTAATAAAATAAAGGCTTCACAATAAATTTGTGAAGCACCTATTCTACATAGATAATACTTTCTCTTCTTCTTTACTCAAAATAGTTATTTTTTTTGCGTGAAGCATAACAACTTCTTCATCAGCCATTTTTGAATATTCATGATGGACTGTACATTCTAAATAAATACAATCATCTAATTTAGGTTTAACGCTAGTTTCATTTATAACCTCATAACCTAAAAACTGAATATCATTTTCACAACAAGTCATGACATTTCTTCCAATAACAAATGTCTTTTTAGTTATATCTCTAACAAAAGTTTTAAATTTAAAAAGCTTATTATAATACTTTTCATAATTATCAAATACTTCAACATACCATATAGGATAAATATCCTCTTCAAAAGCAATAACATCCTTTGACAAATCATATGGCAAATCCTCATCAAGCATAGCTGTAAGCCTTCCATCAGCTTGTTCAAACGCAATTTGAGCTTGTTGATTCATTGCTCTTATTTGTCTACGATACTGAGATAAATCATTTACACCTTCGCAACGATTAAAAATAACAAGAGAGGAATATTGAACCATTGATTGAAATATTTTTTTCATATTATTGAACATAAGAGCAAAATTTTGAGCATTAATTAAAGTAATTTGTTGGTAAATTACCATATAATTTGGAAATTCTTGTGCATCAAAATCAAAAAAGCTATTATATTCAATAACATATTGATCAGCCATATACATATTATCAAGATTTCTCATGTAATCAGGAGTAAATTCTGATTGATCTTCTATATATTCTACATGAACACCATATTTTTCACACCATTCATCATTATATTCTATTTCGCCCTGTTCACATACAATAATAACTGTCGAATTACTTTGATAATTTTCATTATTTTCAATGATTTCTTTTATTAAAGTAGTTTTTCCACTTTCAAGAAATCCATTTAATACAAACAAAGGTACTTCTTTCATCAAAGCCTCCTAAAATAATTTTTTTATTTCTTCAACATCAATATGGGCACCAATAACAACTATTTTACCCATAGGAATAGCTTTAGTTTCCTCTAATTTAACTTCATCAGGTGTAAGATTAAATACATACCACTTATTATCTAAACCACAAACAATTCCTTTAGATCTAACGATTTGCCCATATTTACCCTTAGCAATTTTATCTAATAATGCTTTTAAATTCTCAATATCAAATTTTTTTATTGTTTCAATACCTACAGATGAAAAAATCTCATCTGCATGATGGTGATGTCCACAACAACATTCTTCATCTTCATGATGGTGGTGCTCATGTTCATCATGGTGATGTCCACAACAGCATTCTTCATCTTCATGATGGTGATGATCATGTTCATCATGGTGGTGTCCACAACAGCATTCTTCATCTTCATGATGGTGATGATCATGTTCATCATGGT
>JBJEFS010000013.1:0-7067 GCA_051874325.1 Anaeroplasma sp. | reverse complement strand
GGTGTCCACAACAGCATTCTTCATCTTCATGATGGTGGTGCTCATGTTCATCATGGTGGTGTCCACAACAACATTCTTCATCTTCATGATGGTGGTGCTCATGTTCGTCAATTTCTATATCAGCTAATAAATTAACATCAAAGCCTTCATAAGCTTTTAATAAATCCTCATCAGATAATTCAGAAATAGGTGTTGATATTACAACACACTTATCATTATGCTTTCTAATTATTTCTAATGCTGTTTGAGCAGTTTCTTCTTTCGAAATATCCATACGACTCAAGATAACAGTTTGAGCATTTTTAATTTGATCAACAAAAAACTCACCAAAATTTTTGTCGTACATTTTAGCTTTTTTTGCATCAACCATACATACTAAAGAATTAATATAATTCTCTAGACCAGATGATTGAACTGCTTTTATTATATCTGATAGCTTACCTACGCCTGATGGTTCAATTAACACTCGATCAGGATTATATTTTGAAATTACCTCATTTAATGATTTAGAGAAATCACCAACTAATGAGCAACAAATACATCCTTGTGATAATTCTTTAATTTCAACACCAGTATCATCTAGTAAATTTGAATCAATTGACACCTCTCCATATTCATTCTCAATTAGAACAACCTTTTCATTTTTTAACTTTGTTTCTAATAATCTTTTTATAAATGTAGTTTTCCCAGACCCTAGGAAACCTGAAATAATATCGATTTTCAACATTTTTATACCTTCCTTTTCATTTAATTATTATACTCTTTTTAGTCTAAATTAACAATATAATGAAATATTTTTACATAATTAAAGGGCCAGAGAAAACTCTAGCCCTACAAAATTATTGAGTTTGACGTTTTTTTCTTTCTTCGTATAATTGACGTATTCTCTTAATATTTCTAATACATTCAGCAGCCTTTGCACCATCACCAATAGCCTTATAATATTGTAATGCAGCAGCATAATTCTTTCTCTTTAACAATCTATCAGCTGCATTTTTTAATTTTTCTCTTGCTCTTTCCTTAGATGCTTCTGATGTATATGACTCAGCTAAAACCTTACAATATAAATCATATCCCTCTTTAGTTCTTCTCATCTTAGAATCATACGCCCAAGAACTTTCATATAAATAACCTAAATTATACAATGCATCTGGATTCTTATATTCAATTGCTTGCTTTAAATATCTCTCTGCAAACTCTAAGTTTTTTGTTTGAGTATATAAATAACCTAAGTTATTACATATCATACCTTGAGAATCCTCATCAGTAAAGCCTTTAGAATTATTTGTTTCAAGTGGTAAACATATTGAATAATAGTTTATTGCCTTATCACAATCCATTAAACTTGCATATGCATCAGCTATTCTTTCCTTTACATCTAAATCATGAATCCTAAATACTTTTAATAAGTAACATAATGACCATACATAATGTTCTTGTTTAAATAATGCAAAGGCTTCCTTTCTATATTTTTTACGGTTAAAAGAATTAACCTTAATTTTATTGTATCCTCCAACAACAATACAACAAATATCATTAGCTAAAGCTTCGATTGGATATCCATCAACAAGTACAATTTCGTTTAATGGATAATGGCTTTGATACACTGCTTTAGTGGTATAACAACAAATTATTTGACATTTTCCATTAGCCTTTTTTATTTCTGGTAAATAATCACCATAATCGAAATCATCTGATATATGAAGTATAATTAAACCGCATGAATCCTTTATATCTCTTAAAATATCTGAATCAGAGTCTTCTCCTTTTTCAAATTTATGTACTTCAACATGCTTATCTTCTAAAATATCAGACAAATAATTAGCATTTTCACTATCTTGAGATAAATAAACAAGAGTAACATAATTTTTCTTCATAAAATTAACCCCCTAAAAAGAATCGATTAACAAATCTTTATATACTAGATTATATCATACTTTATATTTTTTTTGCAATCGTTTTCAAAGAAAATAATATTTTTTTTATCTTATCTTGAATTTATTTGTCAAATTAGCAAATAAAATACATAAAGTAGCAATTATTACAATTACCTACCTACGTTTTCCAAATAATTTAAATAGATTAATACATATATCTGGTAAATATTCTATTAATAAAATAACAATTATTAGAATTAAACTATAGGCATATATATATGAATAGTTTAAATCATTCATTGCTAAAATTATTGCCTTACCTATCGTATTATTTGCTCCTGATATATATTCAGTCGTAACTAATATTTTAATACCCATTCCAATACTACTAATAAATGAAGACTTACTATATGATGAAATAAGTGGTAAATAAACTCTAAAAATTACTTTTAAATTGATACTACTATTTAATTTATAAACATCTAATAAATATTCATCAATATTAATTATTCCTTGATAGGTACCTTCATAAAATATCGGAATAAGAATTAAAATACATGTGATTACTGCAACATCAGAAAGATCAGCAACAAGCATTATCAAAACTATAAATATAATCACTGGCAAAATTCTTAATAAGGACATTATAGGCTTTAAAATCAAATATGTGTTTTTATATACACCTGAAATAATTCCAAGTGATATTCCTATAGACATTGACACTATTAAAGCAATTAATAGATGATAAAGGGAATTACCTATATATAAATAAGTACTTCCATCACCTATTATATGAAAAAAACTTGATATAATATCTGAAATATTAGGAATAAATATTTTTTTATTCACTAAATAACTAAAGCATTGGTATAAAAAAGCTAATAGCAGTATACCTATGCAACAATATACTGTATTTTTTAATCTTTTTTTATTCATAATAGAATTCATCATTTGGTAAAATACCACCAAATAATGCTAATTTTAGATTAGCTACATAATTAATGGCATCTTTGGCATCAGAAGCCTTAGTATAATTAATATTGCAATTAGGAATAGCCTTTTCTAAGATAGATTTTGTACCACCAAGTTCAAGCTGTTCTGAGTATTCTGCTTGAATAGCTACATCTTTATTAGCTGATTCATAAAGCCTACTTAAAAACAAATCAATAATTTCTTTATGATTATTAATAGTTTCTTTCTTCACAAAGCAACCTGCTTGAGGGAATCCATTGCTTCCTGATTCTTTCATATATAAATCTTGAATAGAAATAGAATTAATATTATTGTTGTTTACCTTTGCAACAGTTAAGGCAGGCTCAGCAACTAAAACAATAGCATTAGCATTTGATAATAGAGTTGTTCGAGTTTCATTAGTGCTACCAAGATATGTAATATTAGCTGGTGAAATATTATTTTTCTCTAATATATGCTTAACAATTACATCATTAACACTATTCTCTCCAAAGAAAGTTACATCAGCATCATTTAATGAATTTAATGTAAAATCAGCCTTTTGAGAAGCAAAATAGAGATTTCCCCAGGTTAAAACTGATGCAAGAACGTAATTTTGATTCTTTGAATACATATTTGCACCTATATTTATAGGAGCAATAATAATATCATTTTCTTTATTGACAAATAAAGGCTGTAAGGCGTTTGCGGCAAGTCCCATTGTTATATTGTATTCATTTTTGTATGTTACAGCTAATTCTGCAGCAGCAATTGCAGGTGCACCACTTGGAGCAGCTAATGATAATTTATAATCATCTACAGGTTTAGTTGAAACATTTGTACTTTGAGGTGCACCATTTTTTGAGCAACCAACACATATAATTGTTAAAATAAATAATAAAATAAAAGATAAATACTTTTTCATGTTAACCTCCTATACTAAAAAGATTATATAATAAAATAAATATTAATATGTAATAATTATTACATTTTTTTAAAATTATGCTATAATATTTTAGGTGAAATAAATGGAACGTATATCAAGAAATCATGAAAAGATTAAAAATATTAAAAAATTAATAAAATCATCTGATGAAGAATATACAATTTCAGATGATTTACAAATATTAAAAATTGTATTAGATTATAATATTACAATTGATACTCTTTTATATAATTATGAATGCGAATACAAAGAAGAAACTCGTAATCTATTAAATAATTTAATCCAAAAAGCTATCAATACCTATGAAATATCTAGTAAAACCTACGAAGAATTAGCATTAAAGGAGAATCATGCAGGTATAATTGCCTTAATTAAATTCCCTAAATATCAAATCAAAGATTTTATAAACAAAGAGTTTTTGGTAGTTTTAGATCATCTTGAAATACCTGGTAATATAGGCACTATATATAGAACTTTAGACTCTGTAAAATGTGATGGAATTATAATGCTTGATTCAGTTTCAAAAGTTACAAATCAAAAAATAACATCTTCATCAAGAGGATGCAATCTAATTATACCTACTTTAGATTTAAATTATGACGATGCCTTAGAATTCCTACAAAATAATAATTATGATATTTATTTAGGAGAACCAAATCTAGGACTAAATTATCAGCAGTACAATTATAAAGGTAAAATAGCACTAGTTGTTGGAAATGAAAGATTTGGGATAAATAAAGATTGGTATAACCATCCACATAAAAATGTTTTTATCCCAATGGATGGTAATCAAAACAGTTTAAATGTTAGTGTTGCCGCTTCAATAATTGCATATGAAGCCTATATGAAAAGGAGAAATTAACAATACCAAAATATAATTACAATCATTATATTACAAAAAACTGGTAGAATTTTATCTACCAGTTTTTTCATTATTCACATGCTTTGCACAATTCAATAAAGCTTGATGCATCAAGTGATGCACCACCAACCAAACCACCATCAACATTTGGCTTAGACATATATTCTTTAATATTCTTTATTGATACTGATCCACCATATAATATACGAATCTGATCAGCTAATGATTCTGAATACATCTTTGCAATCACAGAACGAATATATCCACAAGCTTCCTCAGCAATATCAGAAGATGCACTCTTACCTGTACCAATTGCCCATACAGGTTCATATGCAATAATAATATTTTCAGGATTAGAAATATCTACATTCTGTAAAGCTTTAGTTACTTGAGTATACAGAACTTCATTAGTTTTATTATCTTCTCTTTCACTTAAAACTTCACCAACGCAAATAATTGGTTTTAAATCAAATTCTAAAGCTTTTTTTACTTTAAGATTAATTTTTTCATCAGTCTCATTAAAATATGCTCTTCTTTCACTATGACCCAAAATTACATAGTCTACCTTTGTATCCTTTAGCATTACAGGAGATATTTCACCAGTGAAAGCACCACTTTCTTTCTCATGCATATTTTGAGCTCCAATTTTTAAATTATTAGGGCTTCTTTTTACTAAATCTCTTAAAATAATAGCTGGTGCACAAACAACACAATCAATAGATGAGGGAAGATTATCTCCAACAGTTAAAACAAACTGAATCGCTTCATCTCTTGTTTTATTCATTTTCCAGTTACCGGCTAACATTGGTTTTCTCATTTTAATTCCTCTTTCATAATTAGTTATTAGTTAGAATGGAGGCAATATCTGAAATAGCTAGCTCAGCATTATCTCCATGTGCTTCAATTATAATATTTTCACCACTTGGAATGGCTAATGACATTAATCCTAGAATAGATTTGACATCTACTACCTTATCGCCATAATGCAATAATATTTCAACAGAATATTTTGATGCAGCTTGAACCACCTTTGATGCTAAACTTGCATGCAGTCCAACTGAACTTTTTACAACTATCTGTTTTTCCATAAATTCCTCCATATATCAATAATTAACAAATATAATTATAATTCGTCTACACATGCAATACCTGGTAATAATTTACCTTCTAGGTATTCAAGTGATGCTCCTCCACCAGTTGAAATGTGACTTACTTTATCAGCATATCCTAATTGCTCTGCAGCAGCTGCTGAATCTCCACCACCAATAATTGTACTTGCATCCTTTAGGTTTGCTAATAATTCACAAACACCAATAGTACCCTTATTATAGTTGTTCATTTCAAATACACCCATAGGTCCATTCCATACTACAGTTTTAGCTCCATTTAATACACTTGCAAATAATTCTAATGTTTTAGGACCAATATCTAATCCCATATCATCGTTATCAAATGCATCAACTGATTTAACAACACCTGGAACATCCTCAAATGCTTTATTAACAACAGCGTCAACTGGTAAAACAATTTTTCCATTTGCCTTTGCTAATAATTCATTTGCAAGTTCTAGTTTGTCATCTTCACATCTAGAAGCACCAATATTTTTACCTTGAGCCTTTAAGAATGTAAACATCATTGCTCCGCCAATTAAAACCTTATCGGCTTTATCAAGTAAAGCTTCAATTACACCTATTTTATCTGAAACCTTAGATCCACCTAAGATAGCAACATAAGGACGAACTGGATTATCAACAGCTCCACCAATAAATTTAATCTCTTTTTCAAGTAAGAATCCTGCAGCAGTTTCGCTAACATTTGCAGCAATACCAACATTTGAAGCTGCTGCTCTATGAGCAGTACCAAATGCATCATTTACAAATACATCTCCTAATGATGCCCAATAAGCACCTAGTTCAGGATTATTTTTTGATTCTTTCTTAACTTCCTTATTTTGCTCAACATCAAAATCTTCATATCTAGTGTTTTGGAACATTAGGATTTCACCTTCGTTTAAGTTTGCAGCAGCATCTTCTAACTCTTTACCTCTAGTAGCATTAACAAACTTTACTGGTTGATTGATTAGTTCCTCTAAACGTTTAGCAACTGGTGTAATGTCATTTTTTGCAATATCAGCTGCTTCTTTTACACGTCCCAAATGAGAGAATACAATTGCCTTACCGCCATTCTTTATTACATATTCAATAGTAGGTAATGCAGCACGAATACGTGTATCATCTGTGATTACTCCATTTTTCATAGGAACGTTGAAATCAACGCGGATTAAAACTTTTTTTCCTTTAACATTTAAATCTGAAACAATTTTCTTAGCCATAATAATATTTTCCCTCCATAAAATTAGCTATTAATCTAAAATAATTATAGCACAAATCAAAAAATATTAAATATTAAATATTTTACTATAGGACTTAAT
>JBJEFS010000012.1:0-4482 GCA_051874325.1 Anaeroplasma sp. | reverse complement strand
TAATGATGTTAAAAAAATCTTCAAATGATAGTTTATTACATCAGAAGAATTCTTATTTTTAGATTCAATAATTTTTAGGACATTATATGTCCTCACATTATTAGTAGATTTATTCTATAATTTAGTTGTGGTTAAAACCACGCTATTAAAGGTCCTAACACATAAGCTTATGGCGTTATCTTTAAGATATGAATAATTATTAAAAAGCTTAGAGGACAAATAGCTTAAAACTTAATAAAAGCCACCTTCAGCAATCAGTTGAGAATGAATACAATATCTAGAGAATAAATATATGGTGGCTTGTGGCCGGTTTCAGCAAAAAAGTAGATTATTAATGAATATGAAGATAATCCGGCTAGTTCTTTTAAAAATAAATTTTGGAGGTGTTTAATTATGTTTATAGAAGAACTTCAAAAACAATCATACAAAGTTAATACAAAAGGTGGTTTTTATTATGGAACAACCTTTAACTCAAATCTAGATTTGTTTTCAATGGCAAGTAGATATACTCCAGAAGATGAATTGTTAAAGCTATTTAATAAGGCATTTGATGAGAATAAAAAGCTAGCTACTGCTAGTATTCTTTATAACCTTGATATTAGAAGTGGAAAAGGTGAAAGAAGAGTATTTAAGGTGTTATTCAAGCAATTATGCTTTAATGAACCTGTATTAGCTCGTAAGGTATTATCATATATACCAAATATGGGAAGATATGATTATATCTTTGAAGCATATAATACACCTATTTGGGAGGATGCCTTTTTGATGATTAAAAACCAATTAAAGGAAGACATTAAAAGTTCTCATCCATCATTATTAGCTAAGTGGATGCCTTCTTTAAGATGCCATAACAAAAATAATTCATTTGCTAAAGTTCTAGCAAATGAATTAGGATATACAGAAAAGAGTTATAGAAAAATATTATCTAGTTTAAGAAGTAAACTAAAAATAGTTGAAAAAAATATAACTAATAACGACTATAATATAGATTATAATATGGTACCTTCTAAAGCTATGAAAAATTATAGCCGTCTTTTTATGACTAATGATAAGGATAGATTTATTTCATATCTTGAATGCTTAAAAAAAGGTGAAACAAAAATTAATACTACAGGATTGGCTCCATATGAAATGGTAAAATCTATATTATGTAATAATGCTAATACAGATATAATAAACCAAATGTGGGCTAATCAGGAGGATTTCTTAAACTCTGATCAAACTAATGTATTAGTAGTAGCTGATACATCAGGTTCTATGATGAACTATGATTATCTGCCTATATCTGCAGCAGTTGGACTTGCTGTATATACTGCATCACATAATAAAGGTTTTTTCCATAATAAATTCATAACATTTTCAGATACTCCTTCCTATCAAGAACTTAAAGGAATTTCTTTGAGTGAAATGATTAATTCTATCGATTTTGATAATTGGGGATATAATACTAATATTAATTCAACAATGAGAATGATTTTAAATGCATCATTAAAATCATTAGAAGATTGTCCATCCCATCTACTTATCATTTCAGATATGGAATTTGACGGATGTGTTTCAAAAAAACCAAATTTTCATATTTGGAAAGAAGAATATGAAAAATATCAATTGAAAATGCCTAAAATTATATTTTGGAACGTAGCTGGAAATATAAGGGGTATTCCTGTTACTAAAAACGAGAATGATGTTATCTTAGTTTCAGGTTTTTCATCATCTATCTTTAAAGGAATATTAAATGTAGAAAAGTTTAATCCTTCTGATGCTATGATAGATATATTAAATCCTTATTTAGCTATGATTAGTTAAAAAAATCGATAAACTATTTTTAACTATCAATTTAGTATAACTACAATCCTGTAAGGCTTGAAGCTTTGCAGGATTTTTTGAGTAAAGAGATATTAAATATTATGTTATAAACATAAGAAATAATAATATTAAAGAAAGATAGTGTTATATTGAATGAGTAGGCTTATTGGAAAGTGATAGAAAAAAATATAATCTACTACATATATGATTGCTACATAAAGATGATATATAATATTTGATGTTATTTTTTTGTTCTGAGAAAAATGCTGTTTCGCAATGGTATTGTTTATCCCGTTGAGAGTGTAGGATGACCTCGCTCGGCAATTTTTGTAATTATTTTAAAGATTCTGAAAAAAAGGTTTAGCGAATTTTTATATTTTTAATAAATATCCGATTTAAACAATTATAAATATCCGATTTAAACAATTATAAATATCCGATTTTAATTTACAAATTTATATAAATATAGTATAATTCTCATAAGAAGGTGATTACTATTATGAATCAAAAAAAATACATGAAGAGATTATTCGATGAAAATCTAGAGTTTGCATTGAAAAGCAAGGGAGCAGTAATAGTTGTTGGGCCTAAATGGTGTGGAAAATCAACTACAGTTTCTAGACATGCGAATACTATTATTGATTTGATGCCTATCTCGACACGGAGTGATTATATTAATTTAGCGAAGATTGCTCCTTCGGAGTTTTTAAATTTAGGAAGTAAGCCTATATTGATTGATGAGTGGCAGCATGTTTCATTTGTATGGGACCAAATTAAATATGAAGTAGATAAAAATGGTTCGTTTGGACAATACATTTTAACTGGTTCTGTAACTGATAAGAATAATAATGATGAATATATTGATTCAAATAGACATACTGGTAATGGAAGAATTGTAAAAAAATTAATGCGAACTATGTCATTATTTGAAAGCGGTGAAAGCAATGGCCAAATATCGATTCAAGAATTGAAAAATGGTTTTTTTAAACCAGCTATATCAGACAAAACCATTTATGATTATGCATATTATATATGTAGAGGTGGTTGGCCTTTAGCAATTAATCAAGAAAGAGAAATTGCTTTAGCACAAGCAAAAGATTATTATGAAGTTTTGGTTTCAGACGATATTTTTTCTTTAAAAGATATTCCTTTAAAGCGTGATGAACAAAAGGCAAGAAAAGTATTAAGATCTTATGCTAGAAATGTTTCTATTCCTGCCTCAGATGAAACTTTAAGAGAAGATTGTGTCTCTAATGATACCACTTTTGATAAAGATGTTTTTGCAAAATATTTAAATGTATTAAGGAATTTATATGTGATAGAAGAATTACCTGCTTGGAACCCAAATTTACGTAGTAAAACAGCAATAAGAACTAAAGAAACAAGGCACTTTGTTGATCCTTCTATAGGTGCTGCAGCTTTAGGACTATCTCCAGAGGGATTATTTAAAGATATAACAACATTTGGATTCTTATTTGAATCATTAGTAATAAGAGATTTGAGAATCTATTGCGATACTTTAAATGCTAAAGTTTATAAATATAGAGATTCTAAAAAAAGAGAAGCTGATGCAGTAATACAGTTTAGTGATGGGTCATGGGCTCTTGTTGAGGTTAAATTAGGTAATGAAGAGGATATTAAAATTGCGAGTGAAAATTTGATTAAAATTGCAGCAGATATTGATTACGAGAAAACTGGTAAGCCTGCATTTTTAATGGTTATAACAAAAAATAAAATAGCATATAGGATGGAAAACGGTGTGTATGTTATTCCATTAGCTTGTTTAAAGAATTAAAAAAGCATATACATTCCCTGAGGTTACCTAGATAATAAACTTGAAGAATTTAGGGATTTTTTCAAAATGTTTTATCATATGCGATGTGATAATTTCCCGTTGAGAGTGTTGGATGACCACGCTCGGTTATTTCCATATTTTTCAAAGATTTTGAAAAATCATACAACATATAGACACACAATAACAAGCAAATATGTAAAATTCAAAGCAACATAAATATTAAATATTTTATGACATAAATGTAAAATAAAACTTGACAAATGTGTCAAAAAAACTTAAGATTTAAATAGGTGGTTTAAATGGAATATAAGAAAAGAATTGCTGACACTATTTTAGATTTAAAATTAAAATCATTTGGTGGTACATTAATTGTTGGTCCAAAAGGATGTGGTAAAACCACAACAGCAAAGCAGAAAGCAAAAAGTATTATTGAATTTCAAGATGAAGATAATAGAGACAAATATTTACTTGTTGCAGAAAACGTACCATCAAAGCTTTTAATAGGTGAAAATCCGAGATTGTTTGATGAATGGCAAGATGCTCCAAAAATATGGGGAGCAATTAGAAAATCAATAGATGATAGAAATGAGTCAGGATTATATATTTTAACTGGGTCATCAAGTGCTTGTGTTGATACTCCTCATACAGGTACTACGAGAATATCTACTATGAAAATGTATCCTATGAGCTTGTATGAAAGTGGAGAATCAAATGGTAGTGTTTCATTGATTGAATTATTTGAAAAAAAAGATGTTGATTTTGTAGAATCAAAATTAACCATTGATGATTTAATTTTTGCAATATGTAGGGGAGGCTGGCCTAGGGCTTTATTGAATAAAACAAAAGAATCGCAATTAGAAATTGCTAATGATTTATTTTAT
>JBJEFS010000011.1:0-20119 GCA_051874325.1 Anaeroplasma sp. | reverse complement strand
GAAATATTTGGTAATTTATTATATTATTATCAAGATTATAATTTAAGGTTGTTTTTAATGAATTATCTTTCCTCAAATAAACTGCCTTTAAATTACCTCTATCTCCTACCTTATTTGTTTCTATTATTAATTGATTTTTATTATTATATTGATAATAATTGGTTTGATTTGGATTAGACTTTTCAATTATTCTACCTAAATTATCATATTTATATGATGTTGTTATATTATTATCTAATATATTTATTACTTCATTATTATCATTATAATTTATTGTTGTTTTTAGATTACTATTTATTGATATTGTTTTTAGATTACCTTTTTCATATGTATATTCTTTATATGAATTTTGACTATAGCTTTCTTTTTTTATATCACTTTTTTCATTATAGCTATTACTTTGATTTATATTTCCTTCTTGTTTTAATTTTGTTAAATTACCATCATTATCATATTCTATTTCATAATAAGTATTAATCGTAGATGTGTCAATAGGATCAGAATTCTTCATCTCAACCTTATCATATCTTAAATTCATTCCACTATATGTATAATTTAAATTTATATTTCTAGCTGGATCATTATCTGATATATAGGCAGTTAATTCGATTAATTTAGCTATTCTTCCCTTATCATCATATTCATATTTCATACTTGGTCTAGTTGATAAACCTAGTTCTTTAATTGAACCATCTGAATTATATGTATAATTTGATTGTTCAAATAATTCATTTGTTGTTTTATTTATTATACCTAAGTCATTATATTCATATGTTTCTGGTATTATAGTATTACCATTAGTAATTATTTTTGATATTAATCTATTATTACTATCATATGTCATATTTATAGTTGCCAAATTAGTTCTTTCTTGTTTTATTAAATTTTTATTATTATCATATGTATAGCTTGTATTAATTCCATCATAGCTTTCTTGGCTACATAAATTATTTATATAGCTATAGCTTATAATTCCACTATTACTTATTTGTCTTACTATATTTGTATAATTATCATATTCATATGATATTCCATATTTATCCTCAAGTATTTTTATATCACTTATGTAAAATCTACCTGATGTTAAGCTTATACTAATATTTATATTATCTAAAGAATCTGTAATATATTTATAGATTGGTATTAAATAATACTCTCCTGTATTATAAGTACTATCAATACTTGATGATACCCCCGATATATTTACACTTATACTTCCACTTATATATTTAAACATAAAATAAGCAATAAAAGTTTTCCCTTTTATTTGGTATTTATCTATTGTTTTAGATATAGTACCACTTCCACTTATTTCATATTCACGAGTATACCCTAAATTATTTAATTCATTTGATAATGTTTTTGTTGATATACTAACTCCACTTTTATTATAGCTTGAAAGTAGATCAGTTGTAATACTTTTACTATTTTCTACTGATGGCGTTATTAAATCAGAAGTATATACTATTTCTTGATATTCATTATATAAATTTGTTAATAATGTTTTATTTGTTCTTTCAGTTAAACATAATTTATTTGTGTTAAAAAATGCTTGATATTCATTATATAAATTTGTTAATAATGTTTTATTTGTTCTTTCAGTTAAACATAATTTATTTGTGTTAAAAAATGCTTGATATTCATTATTATAAATGTCTTCTACAATTGTATCATAATTATTATAAGTAAATGTATATGAAGGATTTGAAGTATCTACTATATTATTATTTATAATAGCCCTCTTCCCTTCTATTACTCTTTTAACATAATCATTTTCATATTCAAAATATATTTTATAATTACTTCCAATATTTTTTAAATATATTCCATTTTTATTATTTGTGCTTAATAAATAATTTATTTCTATATTATTTATTAATTCTGTTCCTTTATAATATGAAATATTAATTAATCTATTACCATTATATGTTAATCTTGTTTCTGTAATTAAAGTGTTATACTGATAATATGATAATTTAGTTAATAGATTATTAGTATAAGTTCTAATTATTTTTCATTATAATCATTACTAATTTCATTATTATTTATTCTTATTACTTCACCCTTAGAATCAATATATCTAATCTCATTATCATTCTTATATTCAATTTTATTATCGTATTTATCAATTAAAGTATAAACCTCTATATCAGAATCTGAATCAACTGTCTCTATCGTTTTTGAAACTTTATAGCCTAATTTACGATAATAAACATCGAAGTTTAATACAGTATCACTAACATTATAACAATCACTTACTACTACACCACTTCCATATGGTGTAACATTCATACGTAAATTTGTTTGACAACCATAGCCTAATTCATATAAATTATTTCTAAACTGATGATTATAGATTAAGCTTATATCTATTTTCTTACTACTTATTGAACTAATAAGTGGTATTTCAAAGATTAGGTTAGCGTCATTTTTTAAAAGATTTATGTATGCATTACCTATTGAATTCATTTTAATATTAAATTGTTTAGTATAATTTTTTAAGCCATTATTCATTTTATTCCCTCATTTCTTTAATAAGAGTATATTCTTAAAGAAATATATTGTCAATAAATGGGAATAAAATCACATAATTTTACATAATTTGAATGTGAAGTAATTGTAATAAAATAGATGAAAAATATATATTCAATAAAAATAGCTTAGAAAACATATAGTTTCATAAGCCATTTACTACTATTATTAGAACAGTTAATTAATCCAGATTTAGCACTCCTACTCCACCGAATTTGGCGGCTATAATTCCCCCCTAATAAAGTAAAGTACCATTATTTTTTAATATATTATTTAAATAAAATCATTTTTTTATTATCTATATAAGTAACTATCTTTTTTAAATCAAATATTTTTTCAACTAAATTTTCTGTAAAAAAATCTTCTTTTTCAATAATACCTTCTATGTTTCCTTTATTAATAACTATTATTCTATCAGCAATTTCAAATGCATCTGAAAGTGAATGGAGTGACATAATAATAGTATGACCATTTTGTTTTAGTTTTTTTATTATATCAATTGTCTTATTAAAATTTTTCTTATCTAAATATGTATCTGGTTCATCAAAAAGGTAATATTTACTATTTTGAACTAAACTTAAAGCTAAATATACCATTTGCCTTTCACCGCCTGAAAGAGTATTTAACCTTCTATTTGAAAGATGAGAAACACCACATATTTCTTTAATTGATTCTATTCCTTTTTTTTCACTCTCGCTTAGCTTAAAGAAAATACCTTTATATGGACTTCTACCTAAACATAGAAGCTCATCAATTAGCAAATCTGAATTTGGCTTAACTTGAAAATTATATGATATTTTTTTTGACAAATCCTTATTACTAATTTCTTTTATACTAACATTATCAATCAAAATATCTCCATCATATTTATCCTTATATAAGCTTAACATACTATTAAATAACGTTGTTTTACCACTTCCATTCTCCCCAATAATTACATTAATTGCATTATCTATGGTTTGAAATGATACATTGTCCAAAATTTTATTATTATCAATTTTAAAGGATAAATTTTTAAATTCAATCATTATTTTTTCTCCTGAATAATAGATAAATAAAAAATGGTACACCAAGCATACTAATGATTATTCCGCATGGAACCTCATATGGTGAAAAAACAATTCTGGTAATTAAATCGCATAAAACAACTAAAAAAGCTCCTAAGAGGCAAGAAAAAGGAAGATTTAATAAATGGTTGCCACCAATTATTTTCTTTGTTATATGTGGTACAATTAAACCAACAAAGCCAAGTAAGCCTGCATATGCTATGACACTCGATGCAAGTAAGCTTGATAAAATGATAAATATAAATGTATAAAGCTTTACATTAACTCCTAATGAAGAAGCCATCTTATCTCCTAAAGCTAAAACATTTAATTTATTTGCTAAAAAAATAGATGTAATACTAGCTCCAAAAATAATAATTATTGAAGGAAGCATCTCATTTATTGTTACATTTGAAAGTGATCCAACCATAAAATCGTTAGATTCTGGCATTAAATTTTGATCAAAGACAAATAACAACTTTATTAATGATTGAAATAAGCTTGATATCGCTATACCTGCAAGTACTATTGAATGCCTAGTGCTTCCACATTTTATTGATATTAAATAAATAACCATTGTCGAAAGAAAGGCTCCTATGAAAGCAATTAATGGTAGTAATGATACTATATATCCAAATAAAGAAATGAACAAAACTACCATAAAACCTGCACCAGATGATATACCAATAGTATTGGGGCTTACAAGTTTATTTTGCATAAGTGACTGTAAAATCATACCAGCTAAGGCAAGTCCAGATCCAGCAAATATAGCACCTAATACTCTAGGAAACCTTATTTTAAATAAAATAATATTGTTTGGATCGTTTGGATTTCCAATTGACTTAAATAAATCATGCAAAGATATATATGTACTACCAAAAATAATGCCTAATGTTGAAACTATAAATAGTAATAAAATAAGAATGAAAAAAGAAGCTATTATTTTTCTATTTTTATTTAGAAAATATTCTTTGCGAAAGAATTTCATATGCTTCACCCCATCTTAAATTAGGTTTATAATGAAATAAATCCTTTTCCATATAATAAACATTATTATTTTTTATTGCGCTTATAGTCTTCCACGTATCCTTAGCTAATTCGTCACTTGCTAATTTAAAAACCTGTTCCTCTTCTCCCATTGGTACAACTATAATAACCTCGGGATCTATAGTTATAATGTTCTCCATCGAAAGAGTTGCTGTTAGTAGGCTATCTGTATCAGCAATATTAGTACAATTTAATTTATTAATCATTTCACCAACAAAATTATTTTTATCTAAAGCCTTGATAGTTGTCGAGGTAGCTCTTAATAGCAATACCTTTTTACTTTGCTTTTCTTTAGCACTATTAATCACAGTATTTATTTGCTTTAAAACATCAATACCATATTCTTGATAAACATTTTCACTTCTATTTATTTTAGAAAAAACTGATAATATATGTAGATAATCATCAAATGTTGAAAAACTAAAAATGCAATATGATATACCATAATCACCCAATAAATTAGCAATCTTAATATGATTAGGAAAATCACTAGATAAAATAACAAAATCAGGATTTGCTTTAATTAAAGACTCAACATCAATATTTTTACCTGTACCACTACCTACAATAGTAATACTATTATCTGTAAATCCTCGTGAAATTAAATCCTCTACTCCTATTTTAATACTTCCACCTGTTGCAATCCAAATATCTGCAAATGATGGATATAATAATGCAACATTATTTGGATTATAATTAACCTTTTTTTCTCCTTCATAATCTGTAATCAGTACATAATCATCATTATCAGTCTGATTAGATTTTATCCCACATGCCACTAAAGAAAAT
This sequence comes from Anaeroplasma sp., assembly GCA_051874325.1. Taxonomy (GTDB): domain Bacteria; phylum Bacillota_I; class Bacilli_A; order Acholeplasmatales; family Anaeroplasmataceae; genus Anaeroplasma. The sequence goes on along the minus strand of JBJEFS010000011.1, from coordinate 14,705 downwards.
GAGCATAACAATAATACTGATAAATAAAATATTTTTTTCATTATATAGGTCTCTTATTACATGGCATATTTATTATTTCATCTTTTCTATTTAATGGCTCATCTGATAAAATAAAATCTCTAATTTTATCAAAACCAATACGATCTATCATATCACCAAATCTTTCCTTTTTATAAGCAAAAAGTTTAAATGCAAGAATAGCCTTTTCAACTATTATAATTGCCTCTTCCTCGGTAAATATTCTTCCCAAATCGGATCCTACTCTACCAACACGGCCCCACTTACCGCCAATCAACACTTTAACTCCATGTTCTAATGGTTTTACTGCTTTGAAATAACATTTAGATACACACTTGCCACAATTATTGCATTTAGAATAATCGTGAACTAAATGACCATTTTCCTTATAGCATGCCTTCATTTGGCAGGAATCAACACATATACACTTTTTACAATTTTTGCAAAGACTTGAATCTATTAATGGCTTAGTTTGACCAACAATACCTACATCATTTAAATCAGGTTTAATACAATTATTAGGGCATCCTCCAACTGCAATTTTAAATTTATGAGGTAATTCAACATTCTTATATCCTTCAAAATATAACTTATGAAGTTTTTCAGTCAATATAGATGAGCTAATCTGACCAAATATGCATGTTGTACCTTTACATGATGTTAATGGTCTTACTCGATCACCAGTACCTCCAAATTCTAATCCATAATTTTTTAAAAATTCTTGCGCAAGTGGTATATTTTCATATTCTATACCTTGAATCTCAACAGTCATTCTAGATGTGAATGCGACCATACCAGTGCCATATTTTTTAGCACATTCAGATATTGCATTTAAATCATCTGAACTTAACATACCATTTACAGTTATAACTCGACCGTTAAATCTTGTAGGATTAATACGATCAATTAAAAATCCCATTGCCTTTACTTTTTTAATATCCTGTTCTGAAATTTTCATAGAAACTTTACCTCTTTATAAAAAATTAATGACAGCCCTCATCACCACATGAGTGCTTATTACCATGATGATTACATTTAACATTAGGATTATAAATTAATGTTCCTTTAGTAAATGCTAAAACAGCTTCATCAGCATCACCTGATACACCACCATAAAAATTAATTCCAACATTTATTAATGCATTTTGAGCACCTGTACCAATTCCACCACAAATTAAAATATTAATCCCATTTTCTTTTAAAAATCCAGCAAGTGCGCCATGGCCAGTTCCATTTGAACTTAATATTTTAGATGCTATAATTCTATCATTTTCTATCTCATAAACCTTAAAATATTCAGTATGACCAAAATGTTGAAATATCTTACCATCTTTGTATGTTACTGCAATTTTCACTTATTATCTCCTATCTTTTATTTTCGATATAATGAACCATTATTTTCAAATATCTTACCTTCAAATTTTAATTGGCTTAACGCATCATCTAATCTTTTTCTTGCATTAGGAGTAATCTTTTCATTACCTAGAATTTGTACTAGGGTACGATAGCATCCATCAATTGTAATACCATTATTCTTATTAATAATTGAAAACAATCCATCCTTTAATTCTTCATCAGGTATATAAATAATATCACGATCAGAATTAATTCTTAGTCTAATATCACTAACATTCTTACTATATAAATAATCACCTATTTTTAATGTTTTTTCAGGAATATTATCATCAACAATATCCCTTATTGCTGATGTTGCTTTGGCTTTATCCATTACCAAGGCTATTCTCTTATATAAATATTCTCTATGAATTGGAGATTCATAATTAATAATCTCATTAATCAAATAAGCAATTCCTTTTGTTTTTAAATACCTTTTTGACTCATCTATATCTAACATGTGATAATCATCAAAGCTAAAATCAACTGAATCAAGGCTACTATCAACTCTTAAATATGACTTGTCATTAGAAGTTAACGATATTCTTTCTGACTCATCTTCCCCTTCTAAGGCCTTTTTAAGTCTTTCCTTTTCTTCTTCATTTTCATTTATCCATGCAGTAGAATATAATTTAAAGTATCTCCATCCAAGTCTTTCTAATAATAGTTTTTCTAATCGATAACGATCAGTCAAATTAGAAGAATATGAGCTAGCACAATCAGTCATGACAGCTAAAATAAAGTCATCATCCTTTTTAACTGCCAATTCAACCTTAAATGATGATGTACCATATTGAGGATACACGTCATAGCCTAATGACTCAATATAGGCCTTAACATCACTAATTATGCTATTCTTTGTACTATCAAAATTTTTATTTGTTATAACATTTTCAGCAAATTCAAGGTAGCTTCTTAATAATAAAACACCTTTTGCATCTGTAGTATCCTTTATATCATAATACTTAACAGAGGCAACAACACTAACATTATATTTAGCTCTTGTGATGGCAACGTTAAGTCTTCTTTCTCCTCCGGAATTATTTAATGGTCCAAATCTTTGATAGAACTTACCTTCTTCATTATAGCCATAGCAAATACTAAAGATAATCCTATCTCTTTCATCTCCCTGAACTGTTTCAAGATTTTTCACAAAAAATGGTTCATCTAGTTCATCATCGAAATACTTTTGATATTCAGGGAATTTCTTCAATCTCTTTTCAACTAAGCTAGCAATAAGCTCAGCTTGAACATTACTAAACGCAACAACACCAAGTGATTCCTTATCTCCTCTTGTTTTGAAATGCTCAAAAACCATATCACAGATTTTGTTAGCTTCAATTGGGTTAGTTCTTGTTTGAGTATCATATCTACCATTTTCTACATAATAAAAATCAATTCCAAAGCCAATTTCATGCTTTTTAGATTGAGGAACAGTAATTAAATTACCATCATAAAATGATCCATTTGAAAATGTAATAAGCTCTTCACTTCTACTTCGATAGTGCCATTTTAAGCTCGTCATATCAAACATTTGAGAAGCTTTATCTAAAATAGATTCTAAATCATATTCAATGTCTTCATCATCTAGGCTAGCGTGGAAAAAATTAGTTGGTGGCATCTGCTTTGTATCACCAATAATAATACACTGCTTTGCTCTATATATAGAACCTAGTGCATCAGAAGCAAATATTTGCGATGCTTCATCAAAAATGACACAATCAAACATATTTAATTCACTAGCTAGATATGTTGATACCGAAAGTGGAGACATTAAGAATACTGGCTTTATATCTAATACTAATTCGAAGGTTTGCTCAAGAAGTACTCTTATTGGTAGCTGTCTTCTTAGTTTATTATATTCCCTTGTTAAAATTTTAAATTCAGAACCATCTAACACTGTTTCATTTGGTCTTTTTTGAGATATTTCTGATATAATAAAATCTCTATTTATATTTAATATTTTTTCATCAAGCTCCCTAAAATCATTAATTTCATCTTCAGCAAGATCACTTTTAAAGCTTTTTAATATTTCTGATGATTCTACATAGCTATCAATTTTTTCCTTAATAAAAGTCTTTTTATAAACATTTGCAATCAGCATTATATCCAAATTTTCATCTAAATATTTATGTAAAAAATCTAAAGCATTAAATTTTGAAATCTCATCAACACATTTAATAAATTGTATATAAAATGAGAAGTGATTCTTTTCTGAATCTAATGAATTTAACATATCAAGAAGCTCAACTAATGGCTTCTTAAAAATATTAATTCGAGATTTTTCATATATGTTTTTATATATACTGATTAATTTTAAGCTGTCCTGCTTTATAACCACATTGTTTACTGGTGATGACGTATAAATCCTTTTAACATCCAAGTATTGTTCCTTATTTATCACTATATCAGGAATACCATCAATACTCTTCAAATCTAAAGCAATTGCTTTCAAATTATTTAGATTACCTTCACCCAATATTTTGCTGATTGTTGTCTTTATCTCCTGAAAAGCAAGATAATTTCTTCTTACCGAAATTAATACTTTTAATTCATCTAAAATAACTTCAGGTTTATCCTTAGCCCTTCTAAATAATAAAATCTTATCATTTATTTCCTTTAAGGCCTTATTTGAAAATTTAAATAGTCCTTTGTTATTATTCATTGCAGTTTGATATTCTGAATAAAGCTTTTCAATATTTTCATTTAGAATTGATTTATCATAGATATCAAATAATTCTGACTCTGTTCCTTTTAATAAGGAAAAATACTTTTCAATTAAATCAATTATTCTAATTCTATTTTTCTTTATTAAGAATAATGGTGAAAATGATTTTAAACGTACAATCTTATCAATTATAGAAATTGAAGAGTAGGCTTGTTCAAGATTAATAATATTAAAGCATTCATAATTATTTAAGTTCTCTACAAGAGGAATAAGATTTTTTATGTGATTTATTGAGACCTTTAAATCTTCATTTAAATTATATAAAATATAAGCTTCATTCACATTTGTTAAACCATATAATGGATTGTGTCTATAATCATATCCACAAGTTTTAGAATAACTGATATAATCATTAAATAAAGCAACTATCTTATCTAAGTCAAATAAATTATATTCCTCTGATTTTACATGAATATCAAGTGGTTCAACCTTTATACCTATATACATTGAATATAAATCTAACAAATTAACACCAATACCAGCAATTGGCTTGGACAATTGATTATCATAGTTTGCTAATTTAGAAGTAATCGATTGATATTTAGCACTTAAAAATCTTGTTTTTAAATCTATATCATATTTGGGTAGGGTTGCTGTTTTATAAAGATTTTCAATAAATTCTTTCTTATTTGCTTTATTAGAGTGCAACTCTATCGCAAATTCACTAAGTCTTGCTCTTCTTAAATTCTCAAAAACAACTCTTAGGGCAGCAATCTTTTCAGAAACAAAAAGAATCTTCTTACCGGCACCTAACAAGCTTGAAATAATATTTGTAATTGTTTGACTCTTACCACTACCTGGAGGACCTTGAAGACAAAATGATTTCCCATTAGCCGCCATTTGAATAGCTCCAAGCTGTGATGAATCACAATTTACTACTGGATATATCGGTTGATTTTGCTCAACATTTTGAATTACCGTATCATCACCTAATAATATTCTGATATTATCATTTTTAATAACCTTATCTTTATTTGACATTAAATCATTATACATATTCATTTTATAAAAAGAATAAATGCCTATAGCCATTGCCTCTTCTAAATATGTACCCTCTGGAAGTATCTCCTTTAAACTAACAAAGTATGTAGATAAGGCTTCGTCATTATAATCACATAAATCAATGTTAAACATATTATTAAAATAATATTTTAAAGTAGGATTAAGAATTATATCATCCTCGTATTGCCTAATTTTATAGCCATCACCTTCATTAGATAATTCAATTGGAATTAACAATACTGGAGCAGTATACTCCTCTTCCTCTTCAATATAATGAATAAAACCAAAGGAAGCATATAAAGAATTCATACCTTTTTCTATTATAGATGAACGATAATCCTTTGCAAGAGATTTTAAAACCTTATTTAAGCTATATGATTTTTTATAGCATAATAGTTCCTTAGGCTGTAAATTTTTTCTAGCAATTTCATATACCTTGTCATATTCATATTGTAAAACATTATCATTTTCATCATTAGAACAAAACTCATTATGATATTGATTTAATGCAGGATCCAAATTATAAATTGGACAGTCACGATAAGCCTTTATATTTCTAAATATTTCTTCAACATTCTTGTTTAAAATAGCTAAAGTTTTTAAGCCAGTATCACGATAATTTAATAATCTATTTCTTTTTCCTAAGTCCAATAATTGATATGTAATACTTATAAGTTTATCTTGCATAGTATCACCTCATTGTTATTTGATTATATCATAACAGCAAAGGTAAAATACATATAAAAATTAAAAAATGTAAATATTTTTAGTGAAAATGACAGTGAGTTTAATCATTATCAATAAATTTTTCTTTTTAGCTTATTCATTTTACTATCTAATTCATTACTTAGTATTGAACATAAATATAATTCATCATCTATATCTTGATCATTATTTTCCTTTTTATAATAAAGCTGATGCTCAAGTGATGCCCATGAATCCATCGCGATTGTTCTTAATTGAACTTCAACCTTCATAATTCTTTTTTCAGATTCTAAAAAAATTGGTATTTCAACAATTAAATGCAAGCTTCGATAACCATTCTTCTTAGGATTTTTTATGTAATCCTTTATTTTTACAATTCTAATATCATCCTGCTTATAAAATGTTTCTGCTAAATTATAAACATCATCTATAAATGAACATACAATTCTAATACCTGCCACATCATTTATACATTCTTCGATACTATTTAAACTAATATCATAGCCTTTTCTTTGAAGCTTATTAATAATACTATTAGGAGACTTAATTCTTGTTTTTATTGCTTCAATTGGATTACGATCATATGTATTTGAATATTCTTTGTCTAACACCTTAAACTTTGTTTCAACTTCAAGTAATGCACATTCATAAAAAGTAATCATTCTTTTATAAGCTAAAAAAAATTCCTCTGCTTCTAATTTTGTAATTTGTAAAATATCGTTTGTAACTTCATTCATTTTTATCACTGTCCTTTACTTACTTTTTATTATAAAGAAAAAAAGTACTTAGTCAATCTAAGTACCATATTTCACAAAATTTCAATCATTTTACGTTTTTTTCACATATTTATTAATTCATTTACTAAATTATTTATTTCTGCAATATTATTATCATTCATTGCTGATTTAATTTTAACAGTGCTTTCTAAATAGGTTAAATTCTTACACTTTGATAGCATCTCCATCATAACCTTTGTGCCTACTAAGCCCCAACTACCATTTTCTATAAAGCCAACAATTCGATTACTGAAATTTCTTTCAACTAAATCGTAGATATATTCGCGCATAGCTGGAAATATACCTGAATTATATACAGTAGTTGCAAAAATAATTTTATTATAACGGAATGCTTCAGCAATAGCTTCATGCTTATCACATCTTGCTAAATCATATAAAGCTACCTTTTGATTCTTTTCTTTTAGTTTTTCTGCAAGTGTTAATACAGCGCTTTTAGTATTACCATAAATTGAAGTGTACGCAATAACAATTCCATTTTCCTCTGGTGAATAGCTTGACCATTTATTATATAAATTTATATAATAATCTAGGTTGTTATCCAAAGTAGGACCATGTAAAGGACAAATTCTTTCTAACTCTAGGGCTGAAGCCTTTTTTAATAATGCTTGAACCTGTACACCATATTTACCAACTATACCTATGTAATAGCGTCTTGCCTCAATAGACCAATCATCAAAAGTATCTAATGCTCCAAATTTTCCAAACGCATCAGCTGAAAATATAGTTTTTGATAAGCTATCATAGGTCATAATTACCTCAGGCCAATGAACCATAGGAGCTGTAATAAATGTTAAAATATGATTTCCTAAGCTAAGAGTATCATTTTCTCCAACAACAAGTCGGTTTGAAATATTATTCTTATAAAAGAAATTATCAATCATTGCAAAAGCCTTTTGTGATGCTACCACACATATGTTTGGATAAACGCTAATTAATTCCATTAAATTTGCTGAATGGTCTGGCTCCATATGTTGGATTATAATATAATCAGGTATTCTATCTTTAAGTTCATTTTTAATATTATTTAACCATTCATCTTTAAAGTTTTTATCAACCGTATCCATAATAGCAATTTTTTCATCCATAATAATATAAGAATTATAGGATATTCCATTAGGAACCTTATATTGTCCTTCAAATAAATCAATTTTATAATCGTTTACACCTACATATTTAATATCATCTGTTATCATCATTTAAAATACCTCTCAAATTATTAATTTATAAAATAATATATAAAATATTATCAATATATATTTTAGTTTTATTTGTTAAAAAAATCAATCTGTTTATAGAATCAATTTTTTTTATTATACCCTTAATACTCTGATAGAATCCTCCATCTTTACTCAAATCTTTAACAAAATGAATTATAGTTGCTTCTTTTTTTTCTTCAATATTATCCAGCAAATATTTTAATTTATTATTTATATCTTCTATTTGTTCATCACTTAATTCTTTCTTTTTATCTACATATCTACCAGCTTCATTAATAGATTCTGCATATCCAGTTAAAGCTGCAAATGGAGCAAATTGAGCAGCTCTATCAATTTGACTCATTCTTGGATGATTTTTTGAGATGTGGTGAGGTAAATTTATTATATCGTCATAATTACTCATGCCTTATGTCCTCCTATTTGTCCATTTCTTTCTATTGTAGTAGCTCCTTCTTCTAAATTCATTCCCTTTAAAATTGCATTTTTTCCATATTTAGATTTTAAATTTATTATAGTATGCTGAAGCTTCTTTTCTTTTTGATATTCTTCTTCTTTTTTCTTATCCTCAATATTCTTTTGATCATAATCAGTAAAAAGATTTAATTGAACATATCCATTAGTATGTTTTTTTTCCTCCTCACTAATTAAATTATTCGCACTAATATTAACCTTTCTAACTAACAAAAGAGGATTAACTGTCTTATTAAACAAAATATCAACATAAGACATAATATCATTAGTTGAGGAAGTATAATCAAAGCTAATTGATTTATGATCAGATTTAGGAACCATTCTTCCTACATAATCTGTAGATATTTCACCTTGATATTTTTCCAATATATTTTGATCCTTTAAATTCTCTATATCATATCCAATATATAAAGCAATATTATTAGTAACTAGACCCTTATTAACTAAATCTAAGGTTAGTAAATCAGCCATTTCCTTAATAATTATTTTTGTTTTATTATAATCATATCCACAGCTTAAAACCTGACCTGATGATAGACTATTTGATTTAGGACGATATGATTTTACATCCTTAATAGTGGTTGGCTCATATCCCCAAGCATGATCGATTAAAAGCTCAGCATTTACTCCAAATTCCTTATATAATAGGTTTTCATTATAATAATCTTTATTAACATCACCTAAAGAACAACGAGCAATATCTCCCATTGTATACAATCCTAACTTATTTAATCTTTCATTAATACCATGACCAACTCTCCAAAAATCAGTTAATGGCTTATGATTCCAAAGTTGTTCACGATATGACATTTCATCTAATTGAGCAATTCTTACCCCATTTTCATCAGCAGGTATATGCTTAGCTACAATATCCATTGCCACCTTTGATAAATACATATTTGTACCAATTCCTGCTGTCGCTGTAATCCTAGTTATAGTCAACACATCATTAATTAGCATTTTTGCAAATTCATGGGATGATTTATTATATATTTTTAAATAATCTGTTACATCCATGAAAACTTCATCAATTGAATAAACATGAATATCTTCAGGAGCAATATATTTTAAATATATATTATAGATTTTAGTGCTCATTTCGATATACTTTGCCATTTGAGGTGGTGCGATTAAAAAAGAAAGCTTTAAATAGGGATTATTATTTAATTCTTCTATATTACATGATTCACCACTAAACTTCTTATTATTAATTCTTTTTTTTCTTTCTTTATTAATTCTTTCTACCATCTGAATAACTTCAAATAGTCGAGCACGTCCTGGAATTCCAAATGACTTGAGAGCGGGCGTTACAGCTAAACAAATTGTTTTTTCTGTTCTTGTTTCATCTGCGACAACTAAATTAGTGACTAGAGGATCTAAATTTCTAAAAACACATTCAACTGATGCATAAAAGGATTTTAAATCTATACATATATATTCTTTATCTTCCATAAAATTCCTTTTCCTCCGTTTTTTTTAGTATAACACAAGAAATAATTTATAATTTGACAAATATTTCCCATAATAAAAAAGTAAAACTAATATAAAAATAAATTAATATAAAAATCAAGCTTTAATTTTATTTATAATTATATCATATATGTTTCACCATTCATTATAAAAAACATTAATAATTAGAGTACTTATTACAAATTATTTATTATCAATAGTTATATAATTGAATTTTTACAAAATTTATAGTATAAATAAAGAAAGAAGAATTATTTTTTAGAGGTGCATAAAATGAGAATGAGTGAAGTTGAGCTTATTTCAAGATTTAATGAGGCCATCGAAAAAAACTATATTTGCCCTTTTTATCAAATGCAAATAAACCATTCAACTAAAAGAATGGTTGGCGCAGAAGCTTTAATGCGTTGGATTGATCCAATCTATGGTCCTCAATATCCGTCAGATTTTATTCCAGTTTTTGAAAAAAATGGATTAATTAACCAAGCAGACATTCATGTTTTTGAATGCATTTGCAAATTTTTAAAAAATTGCCTATCCAAAAATATAAATGTTGTGCCTATTTCCTTTAATCTATCTAGATATGATTTATTAATTGATGATCTAGTTGACAGACTAGAAGAAATTAGAAAAAAATACGATATTCCAGTAAAGTATCTAAGAGCCGAAATAACAGAATCTGCTGCCATAAATGGAATGGATTTAATAAAAAAATCAATAGCCAATTTCCATAAATATGGATATATTGTTGAAATGGATGATTTTGGTTCTGGATATTCGTCATTAAATATACTAAAGGATTTAGAATTTGATGTTATCAAGCTTGATTTAAGATTTTTTAGTGAATGTAATACTGGTCGTAAAGGAATAATTATTTCTTCTGTCGTAAATATGTCCAAATGGTTAAATACACCAATCATCGCTGAAGGCGTTGAAAAGACTAATCAAGCAGACTATTTGCGTTCAATTGGATGTAACTATATTCAAGGATATCTTTATTCTAAACCAATTGAGGAGAAAAAATTTGAAGAAATGATTTCCTCAATTACCCATGAATCGGCATCAAGTAATGAAATTAAAGGATTATATGAATTTGATACTAAAAAATTATGGGAACCAAATTCAGATGGAACATATATGTTTAATAATTTAATGCCTGCAGCTGCAATTTTCTCTTATTATAATCATAATATTGAAATATTGAAGGTAAATAAAAAATATATTGATGAGCTTGGAATGAATTTAACTGAATATGATATTATAAATACAAATCCCAAAGATAAATATAAGGATAATTCATTCATAACATATGAAAATACATTGTTAAAGGCAATCAATTCAAAAAAAGAAGAAAAATGCACAGTATGGTGTGATTTTTATTCTAAATGCTGTGGAGAAGATAAGATTTGTATTGAAAGCAGAATTCAAATGATTGGTACAAATGGAAATGAATTTTTATTCTTAGAAACAATTCATAACGTCACCCAACAAATCAAAGAATATGAAGCATTATCCTTATCTGAAAAAAGATTTAGATATGCAAGCGAGCAAATTAATATTTATGCATGGGAATATGATATTTCTACTAAAACAATGCGTCCATGCTTTAGGTGTATGAGAGATTTAGGACTTCCAGCCATCATAGAAAATTATCCGGAGCCAGTAATTGAAAATGGAATATTTCCTCAAGATTATGCTGATATGTATAGAGATTGGCATAAGCAAATTGAGCATGGAATAAAGGAATTAGAAGCTATAATCCCATTAACTACTAATAGAATTCCATTCCGGGTAAGATATACGACCGAATTTGATGAAAATGGCAGACCATTAAAGGCATATGGTTCTGCAGAATTAATCGTTTATGACAAGTGAAAAATATCATCTCATACAAATATCAACAGATAATAATATTAAATGAAAAGGGAAGGCTGAAACCTTCCTTTTTTCATACATTATTAGTTAATTTAAGTATTTCTTTTTATATATAAATGATATTCCAAACCATAAAATTGATATACCTATAAAAGCAAAACCTAAAGCAATTAAATATCTATTACTTATAAATAAACACGCAACAAACACAGCTAAAAAGAATAATGCTGAAGCTATATAAGCTAAAACCATGGCATTTTTATATTGCTTATTTCGATTGTTATCTTTTTTAGTAGCTTCGTTTGCCTTTAAATTTCTATTAGGAATAAAATCCATATTTTCTATTAATTCATCTATACTTATATTAAATATTTTTGATAGCTTCAATAATTGATCCGAATTTGGCATTGTAAGTCCAGACTCCCAATTTTGACAATTCTTTATTCTTCATTATTTATTTCTATATAATGCATATAATGAATTCCTATGTGACCAATTCCCAAAACAAGTGCCACTGGAATAAGAGCAACATTTCTTGCACTAATGCCAATAAGAAGCAAGGACAAAACTGGAAGTGTCGCTCCTGCAAGTGGTATTCCAGCAATTTCACTATAAAAGTCTTTCATAGTGTGTTCACTTTTAAAATATCTAATCCAATATACTTCATATAGAATCATTAAAACAAAAGCAAGTACAATGTACAAATCCAAATATGAAAAATAAAAACCTCTATTTCCAATATTCCCACTTTTAAAATTGAAGTCTGTAAAAATCAATAATAATATTGTTGCACCAACTTCTCCAAATTTTTCCATTATTCTTAAAATTCTATTCTCTTTTTTTACATATTCCTCATAACCAATAGGTTGATTTTTCGTCCATATAAAATTGGGAATAAATAGCATTAACAGGAAAATTATTCCAACATACCCAAATCCAAAGGAAAATGAAGGTTTTTTCACCAAGTATAACATATTACTAATATAAATTCCTTCTACAATATCTCCATATTTTTCTTTTATCTGTCCTGCCATTAGTTCCGAATCATTAGGATTTATATGATAACTCCCATAAATTCCCATAACTTCTTTTTGTCCTATCCGTTCGTATTGAGCGATAAAATTCTCTACCATCATTTGTTCACGGTATGGATCTGTTGCATCCATTCCATAAAAATGTTCACCTTGTGCAATACAATTTGATGCTAGCTCATATTTTTCTGAATCTTCCATTCCAAGAGATTCCAAATAATCTAGATAACGTGCTCCTGTAGTCATATATTGATGCCCAACATCTGTCCCATGAAATATTGTTTCAGTATAATTCATTTTAATTGTCCTAAGAAAAAATAAATAATCCTCTGTATGACTTGCGGTTCCATCTATGTCTGTATAAATTTGATTTAATATTTCATCATCATTCTCTTTCATCCATAGATTCAAAAATTCTGCTGTATAATATGGTAATTCCACAAATAAATCACGATTACCTTTTTCATAATAAAGTCCCCATATTTCTAATTCTTTATTATAGAAATCAATTTCTCCATGATATTCACCATAAAGATGGATTTTTCCTCCATTTTTAGGAGAATAATCACAATTGGAACTATTCTTTATATCTATAGAATTTAATATTTCTATTACTATAACTAAGCATATTATGATTATAAATACTATAATCGTTTTTAACCTATTTTTCATACTCTATAATCCCCCTTAAATATTTTTACTAACTCATTAAACTTTATTAATCTAAAATCAACAAACTAGAATTACCCATTAATTCTTGATTTTTATATTTTTTCATATCCTTATCATATCTTTTTGGATCATCTATGATTATACATAATTCATTATTTATAATCATAAAATCATTTCTATATGAACTAATACTTTCTTCATTTACTAAATTAAGTTTAGAATCGTATTTTTTAATAATTACCTTATTTCTTGGTAATAGATATGAAACATAATAATTATTATTAAATTGCTGAAGTTTAAATTCATAAGCTTTTAGATTACTGCATATTTCATTTTTAAAAATAATATTATAATTTTCATCTAATTTTGTAACATAAATAGATTTATTTTCAGCATAATATTTTTTAGTAATTAAAATATAAGAATCATTCATTTTAAATAAATTAAGTATGAATTCATTTGCTAATACCGATTCGATTTTATCATCAATATGATTATTTCGTCTTTGATAATTATTTATTATAAATGAAGATTCAACTGTTTCATTTAGTTTCAATAATGAATTATCATATACAAGATAATTATTAGAATTTACATTTTTAATATTAAAAATGTATAGTTTATCATTATTGATTAAACATTCATGCATTCTATTTTCTAAAGGAATTGAAATTCTTAAACCTTCCAAATTACTATAATACAAATTAGTATCATCTTGATATTTAAAAATGAACTTATCATCTTTATAATAAATCAAATTAACCCAAGCGTTATCAACAATTTTTTTTTGTTCAATAATTTCAAACTTCTCATTTAATTTATAAATCGCTTTATCATCTTTATATAGTACATATTGCAAAGTTTCATCATTTTTATTAAAAATTGAGCCATATAAATAACTTGTATTATTTAATTTGTCAGAAAAGTTAACATGAAAATTTAAATCTATTCTTCTTTTTATCATAAAAGTCATAAAACCTCACTAAAATTATTAATTATTTATAGTATATCATATAATCATAGTATTTGTATAATCAAAGAAAAACTATATGATAAAATTTTAAAACCGAATTAGACATTATTACTTTATAATACCACTCATTTTTTTATTGATTATTCCTATTTTATCGCATATAATAATAATGTCGATGGACGAGAAATCAATAAAATGAAAAGGGAAGGCGCCAACCTTCCCTTTTCGCATTTGGAAACAATGAACGAGAAATCAGTAATGCCTAATGGCTACTTTTTACGGTGGCCATCAAGTATGAAAGCAATAACTACTAAAATTATTACTAACAAGACAAGATATTCCATCTTGCCCTCC
>JBJEFS010000010.1:0-4552 GCA_051874325.1 Anaeroplasma sp. | reverse complement strand
CTATAAGTGCGCTTTGGTAAGTGCTGCTGGTAATCTTAGGGCTATGCCCGAAAAAGAAAAACCACCAGCTAGGCTGGTGGATAATTATTTAATTGTATTAGATTCCTTGAGCTAGCATTGCAGCACAAACTTTTTCAAATCCAGCTATATTAGCACCTGTTAATAGGTCAAATTCATTACCATTTTCAACAGCTTTTGCATATGTATTTTTGAAGATGTTAACCATAATATTATGTAATTTTTCATCGACTTCCTCAAAAGTCCAGCTTAATCTTAATGAGTTTTGTGACATTTCAAGTCCTGATGTTGCAACTCCACCAGCATTTGCAGCCTTTGCAGGTCCAAATACAACTTTATTTTCAATGAAGTATTTAGCAGCATCTAATGTAGAAGGCATATTTGCTCCTTCACATACAGCTATAACTCCATTTTTAACAAGCTTTTTAGCAGCGTCTAAGTCAAGCTCATTTTGAGTTGCACATGGTAATGCTATATCACATTTAACATCCCAAATATTTTTTGAACCTTCAATGTATGTTGCACCATTAACTCTATTAACATATTCTTTGATTCTGCCACGTTCAACTTCTTTAATTTGTTTCACAACATCTAAATTAATTCCATTTGGATCATAAATATAGCCATTAGAATCACTCATAGCGACAACTTTAGCTCCTAAAGAAGTTGCTTTTTGGTTGGCATAGATAGCTACATTTCCAGAACCTGATATAACAACTGTTTTACCATTGAAATCTGTATTTTTTAAAGTTTTTAAGGCTTCGTTTGTGAAATAGCATAATCCGTATCCAGTAGCTTCAGTTCTTGCAAGTGAACCACCATATGCTAAGCCTTTACCTGTTAAAACACCGCTGAATTCATTTCTAATTCTCTTATATTGACCAAATAAGTAGCCAATTTCTCTTGCTCCTACACCAATGTCTCCAGCAGGTACATCTGTATCAGGGCCTATGTGACGATATAATTCAGTCATAAATGATTGACAGAAGTGCATTATTTCATTATCACTTTTTCCTTTTGGATCAAAATCTGATCCACCTTTTCCTCCACCCATAGGAAGTGAAGTTAATGAATTCTTTAATACTTGTTCAAGTCCTAGAAATTTAATTATTGATGCATTTACGCTTGGATGTAATCTTAAACCACCTTTATATGGTCCGATTGCGCTATTATATTGTACTCTATAACCTCTATTTACTTGATATTCTCCTTTGTCATCGACCCAAACAACCTTAAATTGAACAAATCTTTCAGGCTCTAGAAATCTTTCAAGTATTTTCTTTTTTTCAATTTCTGGATGTGAAATCACATAAGGCTCTAAAGATTCTAAGATTTCTTGAGCTGCCTGTAGATATTCACTTTCATTTTTGTTTTTTTGTGTTAGTTGATCATATACTTTTTTTACGTATTCTGTTTTAAACATATTATTACTCCTTTGTAGTTAATTTTGATTTTCTCAAATAACATTTATATTCTATCATATAATAAAAGATATTCAAACAAAAATTTTAAAAAAATAGCATTTTGTAAAATTTTTGTTGTTTTTTGACGTTAAATCTATTTTTTATTTTATTTTGTATGAAAAAAAATATGTGTTATAATTGTCTTAGCTATTAAAATGGAAGTGTTTGTTTATGGATATTGATTTAGTTTTATTTATTTTTGGCATTATTGGTACAATTGCATTTGCTATATCAGGTGCTTTAATTGCAATTGAAAATAAATTAGATTTACTTGGTGTCATTATTTTAGGTGTTACAACTGCATGTGGCGGTGGTCTTTTTAGGGATATAATGATTGAAAAGGATATTGCTTTATTTAAGGAACCACAATATCCTTTAATTGCCACAATTGTTGCTATACTTGTTTTTATTATAATGTCGCTTATTAAAAACCTTAGTTTTGAAAAATCGAGGATATATAAAGTATTTTATAATATTACCGATAGTATAGGCTTGGGAACCTTTGTTATTGTTGGTGCTGGTGTAGCTGTTAAATCAGGGGAATCAGATATGTTTCCAATTATATTTTATGCTGTATTAACAGCTTGTGGTGGTGGTTTATTAAGGGATATTTTTGTATGTAAAATACCAGCTATTTTTAGAAAGCATATATATGCTGTAGCAGCAATAATTGGAGCTTTATTATATTATTATTTAAATTTTTTTAATGTTCCTATTGCTATTAATACTATTTTAACGGTTGTTAGTGTAGTAATGATAAGATATTTAGCATTTAGATTTGAATGGAGTTTACCAAAGGTCCATTTGAACACTCAAAAATAGACTTTTCAATTGTTTACAAGTAGCATATAATTTGATATAATTAAATAGGTGGTGCGTATTATATGCAGGATATAAAGCTTGATAATTTAGAGCTTTTTTATGATGTTATTGATGAGTCAAATAATTATTTATTCGAGATTTTTCATAAGAATTACTTTGAATTGATTGAAATGACAGTTAAAAATGTTTTAGCTGGAGAGGTTGTTACTGATTTAGAGGATGATTCTCAAAAAGAAAAACTTGAAAATATTTATAGCAAGCTTGAGAATGTAGATTTTACAGTTGAAGATGTTCGAAAGGCTATGCAATCAATCGTTTTAAGAGGCTTTAAGGAAATGAGAATACCAAATGGAAATACTACTCCAGATACATTGGGTATTTTTATGGCTTATTTATTAACTAAGCTTTGCAAGGATAAGTGTATATCAATACTTGATCCATTATGTGGCACTGGTAATTTATTATTTGCAATTGCTAATCATTTAGATAAAGAATGTAGTCTTTATGCATGCGATAATGATGTGTGGATGACAAAACTTACAGCAATGACATCTGATTTATTATCATATAGTACAGAAATCTTTTTACAGGATACAATGAGTTTAGCATTGAAGGATATGGATGCTATTGTGTTTGATATGCCTCATTGTGAGCAAGAAAATGACAAATATTTTCCCTATGATGCTATATTGAATTATTCGAAAATGCTTAAAGAAAATGGTGCGTTAATTGGTATTGTTGAAAATGATTTCTTTGATTATGATAAGAATCAAGATTTTAAAAAAGAAATACTAAAGACGATGTCTATTGTCGGTTTAGTAGAATTACCAGATAATATGTTTAAGGCTGTTAAGCCAAAAATCATAATTGTCCTTCAAAAGAGAATTGTTGAAGGAAGAAAATGTTTTATGGTCAAACTTCCAAGCTTCACTGATGTAAAAGAGTTTAATGAATCACTTTTAGATATTGAAGCATGGTTTGAAAAAAATAAGTAGAATAAGTGAGGGAATTTAAAATGGCAAAAATTATGGCAGTAAATGCTGGTAGCTCATCAATAAAATTTCAATTGTTAGAGATGCCAGAGGAAAAGGTAATTACTTCAGGTGTAATGGAAAGAATAGGACTTGCAGAGGGTATTTTTACTATTAAATATAATGGTAAAAAAGAAGAAACACATCCTGTATTACCAACTCATGCTGAAGGTGTTCAACTATTATTAGACACATTAATTGAAAAGGGTATTGTTAAATCTTTAGATGAAATTTCAGGTGTTGGTCACCGTGTTGTTCAAGGTGGAGAGTTCTTTAAGGATTCTACTTTAGTAGATGAATCTGTAATTGAGAAAATCTCTGATTTGGCTGATTTAGCTCCATTACATAATCCTGCTCATATAATTGGTATTAAGGCTTTCCAAAAAGCTTTACCAGCTGTTCCACAGGTAGTAGTATTTGATACAGTATTCCATCAAACTATGCCAGAGGAAGCATATATGTATGCTACACCTTATGAATGGTATAAAAAGTATGGTATTCGTAAATATGGTGCACATGGTACATCTCATCAATATGTTTCACAACGTGCTGCTGAATTAATTGGTAAGCCATTAGAAGAAACTAAGACTATTGTTTGTCATTTAGGAAATGGTGCTTCAATTTGTGCTGTTAATGGTGGAAAGAGTGTTGATACTTCAATGGGTTTAACACCACTTGAAGGTATTCCAATGGGAACTCGTTCTGGTAATCTAGATCCAACTGTAGTTTCTTATATTTGTGAAAAAGAAAATAAAACAGCTGCAGAGGTTGTTAATATTTTGAATAAAAAGTCTGGTTACTTAGGTATGTCAGGACGTTCTAATGACGCTCGTGACGTTACTCAAGGAATGAATGATGGTGACCATCAATGTAAATTGACATTTGATGTTCAAGCTAAGAGGATTGTTGATTATATTGCAGCATATTATGTTTATATGGGTGGTTGTGATGTAATTGCTTTTACTGCAGGTATGGGAGAAAACTTAAAGCATTTACGTTTAAATATTGCAAATAGATTAGGTGTTTTAGGTGTTAAGATTGATGAGAAGCTAAATGATACCTTCTCTGATGAGAGAATTATTTCAACTCCTGATTCAAAGATTAAATTATACATTATTCCTACAAATGAGGAAGTAATGATTGCAAGAGACACTGTTAGAGTTGCTGGAATAAAGTAAAAATATAAGATTATTTAGGGAGAGTCATTTCATGTTATTA
>JBJEFS010000009.1:0-56682 GCA_051874325.1 Anaeroplasma sp. | reverse complement strand
TTGTTGAACCATTCATTTTTACTGCTACTGAAGTTACTGTACCAGTATTAGTTGTAAAACCGCTATCATTTGTTAATTCACTAACTTTAGTAGGAATAGTTGGCATTGTGCCTTTCTTTAAATTTCCACTACTATCGGTATATAAATATCCAGCACTTTTAAATTTATTAAATACGACTGCAGATGTATTTCTGAAGTTTACAGTATTGACATCCATATAAACTGCTGAACCACTTTCAGGTTGTTCCCATACCATAGCACCTGCAGTTGCACTACTTCTAAATCTTAAACGACAAGTACCATCAACTTGATCTAATCTAATCATTGAGCCACTATTATTTCCTTCTTTACCAAAAGTAATAGAGCCACCATTAGCAGTCTTAATTTTCATTGTAGCTTGTTCTGTGCCACTTGAATTAGTAGGTGCATTAAAGGTTTTTACTCCGCTAACAGTTTGATCTTCAGTAAGTTTTACTACTTCATTACTATTTGCTTTTCCACTAATATCTTGATGAGAAGTAATTACTGTTCCTAAATCAATAGTTCCGCTAGAGGTAATAGTGCCTTTTGTTGAACCATTCATTTTTACTGCTACTGAAGTTACTGTACCAGTATTAGTTGTGAAACCGCTATCGTTTTCTAAGTCACTAACTTTGGTTGGAATAGTTGATAAACTTTTATAAACATGGCTTGTTATTTCCATTAAACCATTTGAACCATAAACATATATAGGATGTTCTGTTACTAACTCAATTCTATATGTGTCATATGCATTTCCTAAAAACACAAACCAAAATGGTGTTGAACTTGGAGGTAATGATTGGACAATTGGAGCTGATGACAATTTTACTTGTCCATCTGATTGTGGTGAAACAACTAAGTATATTGGTTTATTTGCTGTTAATGTTGTTCCTGTATTGAATGAATATCTTAGGTCTATTAATCCTAGTTGCTTATATAATGTGTTTGTTCCAGGTAATGAACCAGCACTTATGGTTGATGTACTGTTATAATAATAAATTCCTTTTCCTAGATCAAAACTTTCAGTTGTAAGAGTTTTTGTTGTTGCTGTTGAATTTGATGTTCCATTTGCTGGTATTAATTCATTTGATTGATTCACAAAGCAAATCATATATCTATATAATGAACTCTTAGCAGCAAATCTAGTATAGTAATTTCTAAGTTGTTGAACATTAGTACTATCATATACGTTTTCAACAATCCATCCACTTGTATCAGTTCCACTTGAAATAGCACTTTCTGTATATGTTAAATCCAAAACACTCTCTTTAGCATAATGACTTGTAAGTTTTGATCCATACCTCCAGTAAATAGTTTTAGCTCCTAATCCATTTACATTTAATGTATTTCCACTTGTATTATAAGATGTCTTTAACCTAATTTTAATTGACAATCCTTCTGTTAATTCTGTTATTTCTGGTATTGAAACAGTCCAAGTTCCAGCTGTATCACTGGTTCCAGTATCATAACATTTTATAATAGGATTGCCAGAACCAACTACAACATAAGAACTTCCATCCCATCTATATATTGTATTAGTTGACTTGTCTATATATATTTTTCCACTATCTCCAGTAGAAGGAAAGTTAGATTTACTAGAATAGTCAAGAACATCATTTGCATTATCTAATGTTGTAGTTATTTTAGCCATAAATTATTCTCCTTTTATACATTTAAGAAACTATGCTGATATTGTAGCAATTGTTTCTACTTTTGTTGCATTGTGTGTTAAAGTTGACCCATCTGAACTTCTTGTGAAATGTAGATAAACCTTATATATTCCAGAATCATCAGCATAATTTCCAATTAATAGAATTGTATTTGATGGTTCACTAACAGTAATCCCTTCTGATTTTGTCATTTTTAAACTACTCTCACAATCAAAATTAATTGTTATTATTTCTGTATTATCTTTTTTATTAGATCCTAATCCTGTTTGGTAATTACATGTAAAATTTATTTTTATTGAATCTCTTAACGTTGTACCTGAATATAATGCACTATTAATATTACTTATATAAGAACTAAGATCAAGACTATCACTTAACTGTGAGCTTATAGTAACATCAACATTAGAAATTGCTCCTGATGATAATGAATCAAGTTTATTTTTATCATCTACTGACATTAATCCAGGAATAGCTGTTGTTGCGTATGGAACTCGAACTGCTAATTTATTACTTTTATCTAATTGAACTGCATATAATTTGGTTCCACTAGTAAGTTGTGTATCATTATAATAGGTTGAGTCTTCTCCTGAATTAGTTTCGTTAACGAGATTAACTTTATATGTATATGTGCCACTTGTTCCTGCAGTACCGCTACCAGTTAAACCTACTCCTGCACTATGACTATGTGCTGTGTTTGTATTATCAGATGATGGTATTTTAACTGTATGCTCACTTATTCCTGTTACAATTCCTTTTTCATTTACAGTAACATATGGTACTTTAAACGTTGATCCATAACTAGGTGTTTGAGCTGAGCTATCACCATAAGATCCAGCTGTAACACCAGAAGCTCCAAGTTCTACGTTGCTTCCGTTAAGAATAGATGTTATAGATGTTGAATTGTCTGATTTAGTTCCAGAACTAATATTTGCCCAAGCAGCAGTTCCATCTGACGACCATCTTAAAACTTGTCCGCTACTTCCTCCAGAAGGGATATGTTTATTACCTGAACTAGTAGGGTGGGTGTATACAGTATTTTCCCAAGGAACATTTACTTTCATTGTTCCATCTGAATTAACTTCAACATTATAATCTCTGTTGGCAGTTGTACCAGTTGAAACTGATTTGACAAGGCCTAGATCACTAGAAGAAGCAACTTTATCTTTATTTACTTTATTACTTAAAGTAGTTGTTATTGTTTTTGTTGCCATAATTTATTTTTCCTCCTTTACCATGTTCCGTATTCTTCGATTTTTATAATATCGTTTTCTAAGTCAAGAGTGTCTTTATTGGAAGGAGTTGTTAAATTAAAAGTAAATCCTAAATAAATTTTATACATGGCTTGATCACTTCTGTAATATCCTTCTAACAGCATGTTACCGTTTTCACAATCATAGCTGCTAACACTTAACTTAATAGATATTGTATCGAACAGTACCCTTATTGAATTTCTAACTTTATAATTGCCTGAGGATGTTTTTATAAATAATACATTCTTAATCTTGATTAAATCATCAGGCCCAAAAGTTATCCCATCCTCTGGTGTGCTTAATGAAATACTTAGTTTAGCATTAGGGATTTTAACCATTTCGTTATAGGCCTTAAGCCCATTGTAGTCTAGAAATTTAAGCATCACCCTCCTCCTTTATTTATATACTTTTATTTGTTTTCTTCGCTTTCGTTTTTGTTTTCTTCTTTATTTTCTGTTGTGTTTGACTTATTAACTAAATTACGAACCATTTCAAATGATCCAGTTGCAACTAGACCAGATGCTATTCCTGTTATTGCAATTTCAGCAGTAAACGTGAAATTATTGAATGCAATGTTCAATAAAAATCCTACTATTGCCAAAATTAAAGGAATAAATTTGTTTGGTAATTTTGGTATGAAGTGTTTAATAACGTATCCAATTACATAGCAAATTAATGCAATTGGAAATACTGCATATTTTTGAATAAATACTAAAAACTCTTCCATTTTAAATTACTCCTTTGATTCTATATCATGCTTTATGATTTTTATGTCAGCTTCATGCTTTTCTTTTAAAACAGTAACATCTTCTTTTAATTTGTTAATTGACTTATAGAAATGCTCATGATCTCTAACATTAGTTTCGGTAAGTTCTTTAAGTCTTTCTGTTAAACTGTTGATTGCATGTGTGTTCTTTTGAATAACTCCAGACAATTTAACTCCAAAACCAACAACTGTAATTAAAAAAGAAACTATGTAAACTATTGTTTGCACAATTTGCCATTCCATTGTTGTGTT
The DNA here is from genome assembly GCA_051874325.1 of Anaeroplasma sp. Lineage (GTDB taxonomy): Bacteria > Bacillota_I > Bacilli_A > Acholeplasmatales > Anaeroplasmataceae > Anaeroplasma. The sequence continues at coordinate 52,723 of JBJEFS010000009.1, read as the reverse complement.
CTCCTTTCATTTTTTATCATAACTTCTCCTACTCCTCCAATAACGATTCAATATCTTCAATTGATATTGACAAAATATCTGTATTTCCAGATGACGATGCGGTTCTATTATAAACACCGTCATTCTTAATCATTGTTCTATCGTGTTTTAACGTAAAATCAATATCACCAGTTACTATTCCAGTGTCTTGATTTACATTAACTGTTTTTATTGGTTCTATTAGATCAATTTCACCAGTCTCTCTTTGTCTTCTATATTTAGCAAATGCTGAAAGATCTCCATCGTTAATGTTATAAGCTTCTAAAAGTGTGTAAATAAATAAACCTTCGTTATGTGTTTGTTGCCAGGTGACATCTCCACTTTTAAAGCAATATTTAACTTTATCATCAGGTACTTCTGTTACATTTCCTAACACACTAACAGTATTATTTTGGATAATAACGTTCACCATTTGGTCAGTTTTAACATTAGTTGGAATTTTTGCTGGAATATAATTTGTTGAACCATCATATAATTTCACACCTAAATACTCTCCATTTTCATTTGCTACTATTTTAGCTTTAGCAATTTTTATTTTCTTACTTTTATTATTTTGGTTTAATGTTTTGGCAAAATTAGACATTAATTTGTCAGATAGCTGCATACAATCACCTCCATAATTTCGTAGTAAAAACTGCTTTCTCAGTAACAGGACACCCAGGAACGCATTTAATAGTTTGACTTGTAACTATTGCCTTAACATTGTTTAACCCAATAATGTCATTGTTAATTCTTACACAATCTCCGATCCTAACAGGACAAAAAGCATGCTGATATGATATTGAGTTATCTAATGTTGATAAACTCTTAAGTAAGTTTTCAGCATACTCATCTATATATGCTTGAGCTTCATCATGATCAGATGGTATACCATTAAGTTCTGGATCGGTTTCACGATGAACAATTCTTCTACCACGATTCTTTATTGAAACAGGACTTCCTTCTTCATTGTTTTCCTTAATGGAATGAATTATATCAGCTCCATTAGTTGCAATAACCTCAATAACATTTGGTATTCCATATAAATCTCTATCTAAGTCGATATCTGGATACATAATCGAACTATTATCGTCTGTGTATGTCCAAATAGGTTGTAATGCATCTAATTTCTTGTCTGGGACAAATATAACTCTTCCAAGTTCGTCTAATCTATAACTGAATTTGGCATTTGCAATAAGGTTTTGAACTGTTTTTAAGCATGTATCATCTGGATCAGTAACGAAATCATCGTATAATGTCTTGTCCGATAATGTATTAACTACAGGGCATCTAACATTCTCTTTAACAATGTTATAAACATTTGACATTATATTAGATTGCTTTGGAATGAAATACCCTATTGGTAGATACTTCTCTTTGAGTTCCAAAAGTGGAGAATAAGCATCCGCTGAAATGCTAGTCTTCTTTCCATCAAAAGATGATGGTAATGTTTGAACTAGAAATGTTCCAAGTGGATGCTTTTCTGTTTTTCCATTTTGAGTTGTTATTAAATAAATTCTTATATAATTTTCGTTTATCTCGTCATCTAACTCGAATGTAGCTGAACCAAATGTATCAGACTCTAAATCCCAAGATATAGAACAAGATTTAACTTTGGTTAAACGTTTTTCATCTTTCCAGGTAATAGGGTTCACAATATAGTATTCGAATGTTTGTTGCATCGATTTTGTCCAATCAGGCATACTATTTTCCTCCTTCTACCCTGGATATATTAAACGAAATTGGTATTGTTAACTCACAATGTGTTTGAGTGAAACTTACTATTATATTTGCCCAATAGCCAGTTCCAGATGGTTCTCTAACGTATACATCATCCATCCATATAGCTAATTTACGAATTGTGTTAAGTGTCTCAGTATCGTATTTAGGTATTTCAACGTTCCATGATGCTGATTCTCCTAATTGTGTTCCGTAATAACTTACTGGATGTTTTCTTCCAATATATTCAACTAATGAAACATCAGGAGAATAAGAGCTTGATGTGTCAATATTGTAAGGTAATCTCAATGTTGTAGATCCGAATTGGATGATAATTGCCTCTTCTCCTACTAATATAGGTTCTGTATCTGTATAACTTATCAAACCAGTAGAAATAGACTCTGAAACTATTCTATAAACAGCATAGTTTAGAGATGGATGTGGATCTTCAGCATAATATCCAGTTCCACTTTCAATATTTGAATCTATTTCAGTGAAAGTTCCGTCAAGTTCTTTTCTATAAACTGATAGAATTGAATCATTTTCAGGATCAGCTGTTTCTACAAAGTCATATAGAATATCTGATACTTGTTTGTAGATGTAGTATTTTCCACTTGCCATATCAGCATATACTTTATATTGGTTTCCTGGTATTTCTTGAGTACATTCTAAATCTGAATAGAATTTAGAATCAGTTTCATTGTAATATCCAGAAACAACTTCATATGTATATGTGCATCTTGGTTCAATAATTGCAGATATATTGTTTTTATCTATTGTTATATTTGCATATGGCGAATATGGAGTTCCTGATATTTGAGCTATGAATTTGTATTCGGCATCTCCAGTTAGACCAGAATCCATTACCATTGAACATTTTGCAGTATAACTACTTCCGTCATTGAGATCTAAGTCACTGCATGTAAGTTTTAGATAAAGTTTTTCATTTTGTTTACTGTAATAAGGATAATAATATGGATATTCCTTATCGCCATCTGAAATTAAAAAATCAGATATAGCTACATAAGAACTTGATGTAGAATTATATCTGTATTTTTGGTTATTATTATGAAGATCTATATACATCATTCCTTCTTGAGGTTCCTTTATCTTACTATCTTCAGAATGACTTGAATCAAGATAGAATTCTCCATTGTATAGGAATCCTTCTACTTTGAACTTGTCTTCGTCTGGTGAAGATATCGAGTCAACATCGAATGAATTTGAGTATATTACATCTCCTTTTGATATGTTTTTCTCATTTCCAGAAGAATCTACTATAGTATAGTTATCTTCCGATACGATATTTATATAGAAAGAAATAGCCTGTTGATTTAATGGATTATTCTTTCTTTTTGCACTTAAATATATTGGGAAATTATTGAATATATCTAAGTCTTCATGATTTTGGTTATCTAAAGTTAAGTCAACTTCTGGTTGTGAGTAGATGTTTATTTCCTTTAGTTCTGATAAAGGGCTATATTCTCCACTTATTCCAGCAGTTTGGACCATCCATAGTATTTTCTTTCCTTCTCCGAAATATGAGGTTTTAATATTACATATTCTTATTGTATCTTTATAAGGTTCAAATGAAGGAACTGATAGTATCATATTATCTATAGCATCATTTAAGATCTCTATTGAATAGAACCATAGATAAAGTTCTCTTCCGACTTCAAATATGTCTTTATAGGCATATTCTAGGCTACTTCCATTATATATATATCGTTTATTATCAGGATCTTCTAAATCAATGTATAATACATTCTTATTTGGGGTTACTTTTTCATATATTTGTGTATAAGTAGCAGTGTATGTATATAGAGACTCATCATACATGTCATGATCTCCTAATTCATACATTACAATATTATCTTTCCAATCGAATGATAAGAAACTATATGAATTTGCTTGAACTATATTGCTATAACTAACTAATTTAGTATATGATCCAGATAAAGTTCCATCTGTTTGGTTTATTGAGACAGAAACATTTTGTGGAAATGAAGTGCTTCCGTTTGGAGAATAGTTGTATACAGCATTTGCTTCTTGATCTCCATATTGAACAGGAGTATGAGATACTAATGTATATCCTCCAGATCCTTCATTATAACCATATAACCATGTTACTCCATTTTCACCAAACACATAAGAAGATTTTGGTAGTGATATATAATAGTCAGCAAAATCATTATCACCAGTTACATTTCCAGTTAATTTATCAAGAGTTACTTTCTTAGACAAAGTAGTTGGAGTGCTTAACCTCTCATAAGCAATACCATCAATAATATGAACTTCTTTCGTTTCTAAATCTATATTTTTTGCACCATTTATCTTAACAATGTCATCAATGAATAGTACATGATCTCCTTTATACCCATACTCAACAAATTGTTTACCAGAATCATCTTCTGATAATATGTATTCCATATCAGATACAACAATTATATCTCCCTTACTATAATCGGTAAGGTCAGTTGGAATGGATTCTAATTCTCCTTTATATTGAAAATCTTCATTAACTCTATTGCATATTCCTTCAATAGTAGTATCTGATTCAACTATCTTATATATCTTATCTTTGTTGTAAAGATACAACTTTGACTTTGACATTTTCGAATTATCTGCCGAGTTATGTAACCAATATAAATTCAATGGTTCTCCAACAATTGCAGTAGTAGATGAAGACCATGCTGTTGGTGCAGTAGGTTTTGAACCTAGTATAAAACTATAGATTTCAGACCAGTCTGATGTTGAGGATGCTGAATTTGATGTCATCGAGCTCGATGATGAAAGGAATGATGATGTTGTATTAGTTCCTTTCATTCTGATGTAGTATTCAGCTCCATCTTCGAGACCAACTATAGTTTTGGTCATTGTCTTAGTATCTTGGTTATACTGTGCATCACCTTTTTTATCGAATTCTACTTCTACTGATGTTTTTGTTGAATTCAATGCCCAAAAATGGTTCTCAATAGTACCATATAGGATCATATCCTTCTTAACATATTCAATAGTGTACTTTGTTTTGTTGTAAGCAGCAGTCCATTCTACTTCTACTGATCTTCCGCTTTCACTTGTTCCAGATGAAGTTGAATTAGGAGTAAGTCTTTTGATTATTGGTATATCTGGTGCTGAAACAACAATATCTGAATATTCAGACCATTTAGAATATAGCTCATTCTCTCCAGAACCTGATGTGAATCGACATCTAGTCTTATAAGCACAATTGCATTTTACTTTTTCAGAACATTTCCAATTCTTCTTTTGCTCTGCTATATTGTATCTTCTAATTCTTCCAGAGTATATATCAGTAGAATCTTCAATATTAACTACTTCAAAGTAAACATAATCAGCAATTTCAGAAACATTTTCAACAAAACACTCTACAGTTTTTCCATCTATTGTTATTGTTGGCTTCTCTGGAATAACTTCTTCTATATCTGTATCACTTTCTGAAGATGCTGACGAATTATTTGAAGTTTGTTCAACAACTTGGCCAGTGAATTCAGAGTTTTTAGCAATAGGAACTATGTTTATTTTATAATTTGTATATTCAAGATCATTTATTATATCGGCATTTCGTGTGTATTTATAAACATAAGTCCCTGATTGATGTGATATTGTTTTAGTATCAATTTCTTCATATGTTTCATTCTTATAACCATATAAAATTACTTGATACTCTTTAGTGTTATCATTATTAAATGCCCAGGTTGCTATAAGATTTGATGGAATATAATCTTCTGAGAAAAATGTCTTATTATAGAATACCGTATTTGTATTAGTATTGTTTGAGTTTCCAATATTTGTATATATGTATATTTCTCTTCCTTTATAATCATTATAGTACTCTTCACCATCAGTACTATTAAGTACATAATATGTTCCTTCTGCATAATATACATATGCCGAAAATGGAAAATCTGCTGGTTCTTTTCTTTCTAACTTGATAAGAGTGTAATCTTTGATTTCTTTTCTATTAATTAAATCACCAAATATCCATCGAGGTCCTGGTATTCCTCTATTCCATGAGTACAATGGACTATCATTTGTTACTCCCCAAGTCGTATCTATCTCAACACCAATTTGAGATCTTTTTAATTCAAATATATCTCCAGAATTTGATGTTTCTAAAACAAATTTACCTTTATATTTTTGGTAGAATTCATCACCATACTTCTTAACAATAGAAGTATCATATTGTTCTTTTTGCAAGTCACTTAAAGGAGGATTTACACTATTATCTGATAAAGTACCAAAACTTAATATAGAAACAGAATTTTCATATTTTTCATATGGCTTTAGTTTGTCTATATATAACTCTTGTCCTACACAAATATCTGTGTTATTTATTATATAGTTATTAGTTTTTAATGTAGATGAAGAAACATTTACATCTTTATTGCTGGCGATACCAGTTAAAGTATCGCCATATTTTACAGTATATATTCTGTCGCCCATATTTGTTTAAATCCTCCCTTTTATTTTAGTGGCTCTGAGCAATGTTTCTATTGCATTTTGAACTTCACTTCCATCGCTGTACGTTATTCCATTAATGTTAATAACATTTCCAGAATCATTATCCATCTTATTATTAATACTATCTACTAATGAAATAAGACGGTCATCATAATAATTTTTGTAACTATTCATATCTGAGTAGATTGAATTTGCCATTGATAACGATCCATTTATAGCTGGAGAATCAGTTACCATTCTATTCAATTTGCTCATACCACTTTCGACATTTGTTAAGTCTAATACTGGTCTAATTGTTAGGTTATCGCTATTAATTCCTGTTTCAATTATTTGTTTAGCTGTCCTTAAGCAATCGTTCAATTCTAATAGTTTCTTTTTAGCTTCTTCAATGTTGTCTATGGACATTATCTTATCAATAAACTCTTTAAATGCATCAATTATTGAAGACATAGTTGAGTTAAATGATTTGCCATCAAAATCTTTAGGATAATTAGAGCAAATATCATTTATATATTTCATAGAATCTGAAATAGCAGAAACTAATGTTTTAAATCTTTCAGGATCAAAGTATACAGATTTAAATATATTATTATCTAAATCTCTTACAAGCATATAATAGAGATTGCTTATTCCATTTCCTATTATAGTTGAAACCTTTTCAAAATTAGATATTCCATTAATGTCATTAAACTGAGGAATACTATTTAAGAATTCATTAACATTATTTAATATACTTCCTAGCTTATTAAGCAATTCATCTAATTTTGTTTCATCTATTAGTTTAGTAAGATTAATAATGTTGTTGTATATTTTTAATATAGGATTAAATGAATCAGTAAAATCTTCTTCATTATATTTCTTAATCTTAATTGATAGTTCCAAAATAGACATCATATTGCTTAAAACGGTTACTATTTTCGAATATATCGATAAATCAACAGTTTTAAAACCAGAAATTATTAGATTTAAACTACTAATTTCTAATAATGCTGCTCCTATTATTGGAATAATAGCTGCTAGTTTTAAAATTCCAATAGAGCCACCTATTATCAATGCTCCACCAAGTAAAGCTATAGTAGATAAAGTCATCATCAATGGTATGAATGTTGCTATTAAGTTGGCTATATCTAAATACTTCGATGAACTAATATTTTTAAATGAAGATACTATTGAATTTAGTTCGTTCATTTTTAATACAACTGGTATAAATGAATCAATAAAACTGCTTAGTATAAATATTCCTAATTGTGCTCCAACAAGTGAAAATGATGCTAAAGCAACAATTGAAGTTAGAGTTAGCATAACAGGTATTAGTGAAGCTATTGCTAATTGAATTAATAAGAATTTACCAAAATCAATATTGCTATTAAATCCATTCAAAACTGAAATGAATTCTCCTATTTTGTTTAATGTTGGTTCAAATGATGTCATGAACAACCGTAATATACCCATTCCAGCTAGTGCAGTTATTAACATAACTGGTCCAAGTAAAGCTATAGCCATCAATGAAATCATTACTTGTATTATAAGTCCAATAGCAATTGCAATATTTAAGTAATTAATAGCATTTGTCTTAGGAAAAGCTTCAATTATTGCATTGAGTCCAGCTAATTCTAATACAAGAAGCATAAATGCCGCACAGAATGCCGCAAATACTATTACACCAGCTATTAATGAAGTAACACCAAGACTGCCAGTAAATCCTATTAAAGCTCCTATTCCTGCTAATGCAAGCATTACCAATAATAAACATCCTATAGCTCCTGAAATTTGCAAGTAATTAAGAGCATCTGTCTTAGGGAATGCTTCAATTATTGAGTTGATGATTCCTATTTCTACAGCTAAAGGTATGAATGCAATAATAAATAGTAATAATGTTAATACACCTTTCATTATGTCATCCATTTTAATATTTAGTTTAGCTATTCCAGCAACAGCCGCCATTACTAATAACGATGTTCCTATAACTAGAGCCATTTGAAAGAACTTATTAATGTCAAACGATGTAGGAATAAGGTTTATAGTGTTCATTAATGCTAATAATAATGGAACAGCAATAGTGAACTCTAATAAGAAAACCATTAGCACTCCTAAACCTTCAATGATTTGTTGGGTTTTAATTCCTAACTTATATATTCCAGCTATAGCTGCCATCATAAGAGTAGATCCTAATATTACTAGAACCATCCCAGAGAACTTATTGAAATCTAATGATGTTGGAATAAGATTAATTGAATTCATTAATGCAACTAAGAAAGGAACTGCAATAGTGAATTCCAATAGAAAAACAATTAATACTCCTAAACCTTCAATAAGTTCATTAACTTTAACACCTAACTTACGTATTCCAGCTACTGCTGCCATCATCAATAATGAAGCACTTACGACTAATGTCATAGATAAGAACTTGCCAATATCCAATTGTGCTGGAATCATATTTATGGCATTCATTAATAATGACAACCAAGGAACCATAATTGTAAATACAGTAATGAAAGCTAGTAATGTTTCTAATCCTTTAACAATTTCTTCTGTTTTTACTTTCATTTTTGATATTCCAACTATAGCTGCCATCATTAATAATGAAGCACTTATAACTAATAGCACTTCTGTATACTTAGAAGGATCAAATTTTGGTATGTTACTATTTATTAATGATATTAACAATCCAAGAACAGGTATAGTCAATGATAATGCAGCTAAGAATCCTACAAAAATTCCTAAGTATTTTGCAAGTCCTTTAACATCTACATTATTTTTACTTAGTAACGAAATAGCTGTCATTGCACCTATTCCTGCAACTATTACTAATAAGAATTGTGAGAATGCATTTGCATTAAAATCGGTTGAAGGAATAATGTTATTCAAAAGTGATAATTCTAATGCAATAATAGGTAATAATGCTAAGAATCCAGCAACTATTCCTAGTTGTTTTGCTATATTTTTAAAGTCAATCTTTTTCTTAGGAAGTTTATTTATTAAATAGATAGCTCCTATTGATGCAACTATAGCCATTATATATTCTGCAAATCTATCAACATTTATAGGGATCATTGATATTGCACCAATTATTGCTGAAATTGCAGCGATCATTCCTACAAATTTAAGTAATTCTTTTGCACTATCTATTGCATCTTTTATTACTTTTTTCTTTATATATTTAAATGCGTAGACTAAACCAATTACTCCACCTAATGAAAACATTATGCTTGTAATATCTAGTTCTTTTCCTAATACTTCTTTTAATCCATTAAAAATAGATTTTACAATATCTACTAAAATTGGCATTAATTCAGGAATAAAGTCTCTAATTCCTTCAAGTATTTTTATCAATATATTGAACAAAACATCCAAAATTTGTGGTATAAATTCGGATAAAGAGTCCAAAACTCCAATAATTATTCTAAAAAGAGATGAAGCAATATCCACAATATTATCTTCAATTGAAGTAAGAACTTCTTTTATTAATGTCATTACAGCATTTACAATCATTGGTATTAATTGTGTAAATACCTTTATTATTTCTGACATAAAAGCTAATAAAAATTGTCCGAATTTTGGTATAATGTTGAATAATCCAGAGAAATCTATCAATTCTAATAGTTTCAATGCAGCAGTAAACACAAACAATGATGCTGTAAGAGTTAGCATAGCTTTAGATATATCGAGAATCATGCTTGAAAAACTTTTTACCGATTTTCCAGCCTTGCCAATCTTCTCAATTAATAAGGATATTCCAACTAATGTTACTAAAACAGAAGATACTATAACCAAAGTTTTGGCAATGCTTTTCCAACTCATTAGCGATAGCAAGAATAATATTCCACCTATCATTAATAGATTTAAACATAGTTGGTTTAGCATTTTTGATATATTTTTTACATTTTCTTTTGATATTTTAACATCTTTTAATAAATAAATAGATGCCAATAATCCCATTAGTAAACCTATCAAAGGAATTATCATTGATATTGATTTCTTTATTGATTCCCAACTATTAATTTTAGCAATTAATGTTAAAATCAATGATAATTTGAGCAAAGCCATACATAATAATGATAGTTTATCAAATTGTTTATTTGCTGTTGCCACATCTACTTTTATTTTTTCTATCAATCTTAATGCTAAGCATAACCCAGCTAAAGCAACTACAGCCCCAGTTAATAATGCTAATGGAGCTAAAACTTCATTAAATGATTTTGGTGAAAACATTGTTAGTAATGCCAATGCTAATGCAAATTTTGATAATGCTATACATATTTCAGTAAATGCATTGATATTCTTTTTGCTTTGTTTTACATCTTTATCTTTTGGAACCTTCTTAGAAGTAAAATATATTACTGCAGTAAATGCTGATAAGACAATTCCTATTGCTAATAAAGATGGCCATGCTTTGTTCCAATCAATCTTGGACAACAATAAAAGAGATACTGAAAGTAATATTAATGATGAACACATTGTTTTTATAGACTTTATTATCTTTATGAAATTCTTAGTGTTTCCATTACTCTTTAATGTTTCGTCCATTCCTTTCATACTTTCAACTATTGTTTTGAATGAGTATGAAAGAGCAATCATAGTTACTGTCAAGCCAAATAGAGCAGAAGCCATACTATCTAGATCTATTGTTGACAATATTTTTAATGTTATTGACAACATAAACATTGCTGTCGCAATTGTTGTTAATGCTTTAACTATTTTTGTTATTCCTGATGCTTTAAATGTCTTTTCGCCTTTTTTAATTACAGTGCTGTAACTAACATCCATTCCACTTATTGTATTTACAACCAGGTTGAATGTTAATCCTAATTGAACAAATAGAATAGATAATGCGGCAAGAGCATCCATTAATTTATCATAATCAATAAATGTTAACGCAAATAACGATAGAACAAGAATTCCAATCGATATTGCTATATTTTTAAGAACTTTTGCATTTATTGATCTTGTAAATGAATTTACTGCATCTGATACCGACATTAAAAGTTCTTTGAATAACGCTACTGGGCCTTTTAATTCTCTGAATAAATCAATAAGCCATATACAGAATTTGTATACTAATACACCTATTCCAGCTAAAGCTCCAGCAGAAAGAACAGAACTTACAGCATCTACAATTCCAGAACTTCCTTCTTTAAATCTTCCGATTATAGAATCTATAATTTCTTTTATTTTGTCGTATATAGATTTTAAGAAGCTCCGTATCGAAACAAATATACTTTTGAAAATACCAAAGAATCCATTAAATGATTCACATAATTTATTAAATACATTTATTACTCCGTTTACGAAATTGATAAATGAATTCTTTATGAACTCAAAAGCATCTTTTATGTTTTGTATATTTATGATGCTAACAATAACATTCCATATTCTTTTAAATTTATCTATTAAGAAATTTAATATTTTATTAACTATTGACATAAAATTGTCAATAATTGTTCTAATAAATTTGTAAAATGATTTGAATATATCGGTAATTGCGTTAATAAAGCTAACCAATACTGTTTTTACATTATTTACAAATTTTATAAACTTTTCTGAGTTAAGGAATTCTTTTACTATGTTATATACTTTTTTGAATGTTCCAACTATTAAGTCTATTAAGTTGCCAAACAGTCTTGACAAAGTATTTATAATACTTTTTATAATTGATACAAATCCAACTAGTATATTTTGAATACCAGTTAGAACAGTTTCAACTTTTCCAGATCCTTTAATCAAATCTCTGAGCGATACTAAGAATCCACCTATTCCATTTGTAACATCTAGTATTCCATCTTTAACAAATGAAAAAGTCTTTATAACATTTCCTAGTACTTTTATTACACCTTTGACAACATACAGAACAATATCTATTACTGCTAATAATCCAGCAATTGTGTTCTTAAGTTTCTCAGCTGTTTCATCGCTCATTACTAAGCTTTTCGTGAATTCATTAAAACTCTTTAAAGTTTCGTATAAACTTTCAGCGTTTAAACCAAATATTTCTGAAAAAGCTTCTTTTACAGCATTTATAGCAGTCGAAAGACCATCTAATATGTTTGAAATAGATTCGAATATTAGTTCTTTTCCAGATACTTCATCTATTCCTTCTATAAAGTCATCTAGTAATACAGTTCCATCTTGAACTTCATCGTTGAACTCTTTTAATCTCTCTATTTGTTCTTCTGTATATCCTAGATTCTTTAATTCTTCTTCAGATAGACCAGCATAAGAATCGGCCATTTCATTCAAAGCAACAATCATTATTGATGAGGAAACTTTTCCTTTTGCTATTGCTTGTTGTAATGATCCTTCTTCTTCGATGATCTTATCTATTTCTATTCCACTTCTTTTAGCGACTTTTCTTATGTAATATATGTATTCATCACCATTTTTAATACCCTGGTCTATTAATTTATCCCAACCAGATTTAGCTAAAGCTTCTTCTAATACGCTATTGCGAACTTCAGCTCCAGAAGCGAATATATCATAGAAGGTTTCTCCTATAGTTGTCCATAGTTTCTTACCTTCTTCATAATTACCAAATATAAGTTCATATGTTTGCATCCAACCAGAGCTAACAGCATCTTTAGTTGCTGATACAACATCTGCGAATGATTTATATTCTTGAGCAGCTTGGAAGGCCTTTACAGAAATTTCATCTAATCCTACAGCTGCTTGTTCCATTGCTTGATTTATTGTTAATGCAGGGTTTTCTTCCATCAAGGCATATGCTTTTTCAGTTAGTTCGGCAAACTTACCAAAAGCCATTTCCATAACTTCTGTGTCTGCCCATCTATCTGATAATGTTTGTGCAAAGTTATCGATTGTTACTTGACCTTCAGAAATCTTTCCTAGTTCAATACCTGCATCAATTAATGTTTGTTTTAATTGCTTAGAAGTTACACCAGCAAGATCTAAGCTCTTCCAGTCCATATATTGCAAATATCCAGCACTATATGATTGGTTTAAGTTGTAAATTACTCTACTGAATTCAGCAGCACCTTTACCAGCAAAAGCAGTGGCATTAGCTATACCTTCAATCATTGGTATAAGCTTTTCAATGTCACCTCCAGAAGAAGTTAATTGTGCTAATGAACTAGTCATATCAGTAAACCCATAGCTTGTTTGGTCTGAATACCACATTAATTTGTTTAGGTATCCATTAACTTCGTCTATAGATTTGCCAGTAGAGTTTAAAAGAGTTTGGACAGATGATGTCTTTTGTTCATACTTTGTCCAACCATAAGTAAGATTATCAATGCTTAAAGATTCGATCATTCTTTTTCCTGCATTCATAGCAGAAGTAGTAATGTTTGACAAAGCAGTCATTGCTATGACCTGAAGACCTGAAAACTTTACTTGAACCGATTCTACACTCTTAGATAATTTAGACATATCAACATCGTTTGCTGCTTTATTGAAATTATTTAAGCTTTTAGCCGATTCATCAAAGTTAGTACTTTTCTTCAATTTGTCAATCGTTTTAAGTGAAGTTTTCACATTTCTCTCAAATCGTCTGTTATCAAACTCCATTGATACTACTTTTTGATCAACTGTTGTACTCATTATCAACTAACCTCCTTCCATGCTTTTTTTGCTATTTTATCGAAAACAGGTTGGAGAGAAGGATTAATATAATCCACTCCCTCTACCCAATCTCCATTGCCAGTAACATGACCATATTGAATGATTATTGCTATTGGCACTCCATCTTGTATGTTTGAATTGCAGAAGGATATTTTAGCCCTTCCGTCTTTATTTTCTATAGTGTAATACCACGAATCAGCAGTTAGACCAGTGTCAATAGGGGTATTACTTTTAAGGGCATTAACACCCTCTATTGCATATTTTTCGAGCTTTTTCATATTTATACCTTTACTAGCTTTAGAAAGATATTTTTTAGTTCTTGAAAAATCTCCTTTTTGTCTAATTGTTATCATAATATTATCCTCTTGTATTTAATTGCTTTCTACGAGCGGCATTCAATGATGCATTACGACTCATAATATCTCTCTTACTCATCTTCTTAGCAGGTTGTTGCTTAATGCTGCACACCTTGATAAGAGTAAGTAATCTGTTAAGATGCCATTTCTGACACTCAAAAGGAATGTTTAGAGATATCATCCAATAGTAAATTATTTCCGATGTAATAATTTCTCTACCACCTTTCTTATTCGGATCTTCACGAATAGTTGTAGCAGTCATTGGTGCTGAAATATAATTATTAATTTGCATTATATTTTCTTTTGTAAGCAAATTATAAATATTAGGATCAACATTCTGAGTTAGAGTCATGCATTTTATATAGTCAATGGTTTCTTCACCTGTTTTTTCCTTTCGGTCTAAAAAAGGCTTATTCCATTTTGATTCCCATTTTGATAAAGATACTAATGAATGCTCTAATCTTAATACTTGTTCATCGGAATTAATAAATTCTTGTTTATTTTCATCCCAAAGTTCTGTTTTTGGTATTATAATTTCAAGCATTTTTTAGTTTTCTTTCGCTAATTATTTTGCTTGTGGAATTTCGTTTGTTGGCATATCTTTTGGAACAATGCCATTAATAAATTTTGTTGCTTCATCAGCATCCGTTGCTAATTCCATAAACAAGATTGAGTAAGCTTCTGTTTGTGCAAATGATTCTGATATTTCTTTTGATTTAATAAATCTCTTACCATCAGCACTCTTTTCGCCATAAGCTTTCAATACTAATTCTTTAAAAATTCTAATAATTGATGGAATGTCTTTTGTGTCAACTACTCTTTGAATCATTTCTGCTAATCCTCCAGTAGTACTCATTTCCATTTCCATAAGTTCAGCTTTCGTTAAGTTGAAATAGAAATCTTCTTTTCTTTCAACTCCATTGTAGTCAGTGTAAGTGATTGTTTTTTTAATCATATTTTTTCTCCTTTTAATGTGAATTTTTTGTAAAAAATAAGAGGAAGTTATCCATTTGCGGATGCTTCCTCTTTAATAAAACGTATTTATAAGATTTTAATATTTATAGTTGTTTACACAGATTCTTTAAATAATGTAGTTAATTCATCTGGTAATGGTAATCTAGGAGCTGTTCCTTCTTTTCCATATAGAATTTCTTCTAATGCTGTTAAATTCGCTGCATTAACTTTGGTTGAGTCAATAGTAACTGTTGCTGTTGGTTTATGATCAGTAACTTCAACTGGTGTAGTTGAAATATCCCATGAGAAAGTAATAGCTTCTGGACTATCGTTTATTGTTCCGTATGATTTTTCAGATGGTGCAGCTAAGCAGTTATAAACTAAATGAAGTTTATATCCATGTTCTGTTCCATCTGTGTCATTTCCTAATGTTGTTCTATAGCAATATCCAAATTCTTTACGAGGTTGTTGACCAATACTAACTCCAGTAGCTAATTCTGCTGAACCATCACATTCAGCAAATTCATCTGGATATGTGTAAGCTTCAATAGAAGCTGAATACTCTTCATTAGAAATTAAGTTTAAATATTTTTTATCGTTAGCATATAATGGTGTTGATTCTGCTCCAGATGGGCTTTCACTAATTGATGTTACACCGTTCCATGCTACACCTTTTGCATATGGTTTTCCTTCAGTTGTTTTTTCTCCTTTTAGATAAAGGACTACTTTTTTTACACCTGTTTCATAAAGTCTTTGACCTTCATTGTCCCAGGTGAGTGGGTAAGTTGGTGTGGTTTCAGCCATAATTATTTTCCTCCTTTTAATAATAAATTGTTAATACATCATGGTTTAAATTATTTGATGTAAAGCTTCTATCGAATTTTGTTTTAGGTAATCTAGATATTTTCTTAGTTATATTACTATCTGGTTTTCTATCTATAACAGTTATTTCATAGAAGCATGATTGGTTGTATACATTATCATTAGCAAATGTATTTAACAGACTACTCCTCTTATATACAATTGCTGGATAATTAATCTTTAATGACTCAGGGGGTTGAAAATATACATTTTTACTTCCAAGTATTTCTTCTAACTTGGATTGTAGAGTTAGTCTACTATCCATTGTATATACCCCCAATAGTCAAAATAAGTCTAGGGTACTGAACTTCAACGTTTGTAACTTTCCATTTAGTACCAATAAATTCTACGTAACGTATCGAGTGAAATGTGTTCATTGCATATGGATCGGCAATGATGCTAATTTGATTAGAAACATTTATATCATCATTCACTCCTCCGCTATTCTGAAGTGAACGAGTATTTCTTAATATATCTCCATAATATGTATGTTCAAATACATCATCCATCCATATACCAGGTTCTACTTCTACTACATCAGCGAACCCTATTACTCCATGCCACTTCATTTAATATGTCCTTTATAAAGTTACTATTCTTTAACTTTCATTTCGAAAGCAATTGCAGAATATGGTTTAATTAAAGCACCAGAACAACGTGTTTCAATAAGGTATTTTTGAGCATTGTAATCAATGTCAAAGTCATCGAACATATTGACTGCACCACCTTTATCAGCACCAACATTATAGTCTGCTAAGTTAACTAAGATGGCTAATAAATCGCCTTCATTTTTACCTTTAGCACCTTCCATAACTGGAACTGTAACAATGTCTGAGACACGTAAAACGTTCTTTAACTTTTCGATGTTGTCATAGATAAATCTGCCATTGCTATCTTCTAATAATAAGCAATCTGAAATAACATCTTCAGTTGTATATAAGGTTGGTGAACCAGTACCTTTATACTCTTTACGATTCTTAATGACTGATCTAATGAATGCTTTTGCTTTTGCATCAGAAGTAGCATTTGAAGCAACTTCAATAACTGCTTTTACAGTATATAAATCATCATCATTATAGATAGGTCTAATATTTTGTTCATTGATCTTGTCATCAGATGAAGATAATCTTCCATCGCCAATTAAGAATGCTCTAGCAAGTTCCTCATCCAACATCATTCTCATTTCAGACTTTAACCATGCAACAACATCAAAATCTGTGATATCGATTGCATCATCACGATCCAACTTTTGTTTCTTATAAACAGTTGTTGGTGTAGTACTTCTCTTTAAGAGTGAGAATACTTCATCTTTCTTTAAGTTACCTTTAATGTAACCTTTTGCTCTTGCATCATCCTCAGTGATATCAGCAAACACTGATTTAATTCTTGAGAATGGTGTGTGGTGTACACTTGACATAACTTTGCTAACCCAGCCCATGTCTCTTGAAACGAATTCAGGAGTTGTGTTCATTGTTTTTGCTTCTGGGAACAAGTAGTCAACGTTTGTAATACCATGTTGTAAAACGCTATCTTTTAAGCTACCATAACGCTTTGCATCAGCAAAAATAGCTTTGACATCAGCATGGCACAAAGAATTTTCTTGATTTTCTTGATCATTTTCGAATACATTGTGTTTCATTTCTTTTCCTCCTTTAACACTTTGAGCAGTAGTCTCTTCTTCTTTCTTTCCTTGTTCGGCTTCTTCCATAATTTGACCGATAAGAGCATAGACTACTGTCTTTTGTTCTTCTGTTAACGTATCAAATACATCTTTGACAGTTTTTTCTTTTTTAGGTTCTTCCTTAATTTCTGTTTGTTTTTTCTCTTCCATAGTTGTTTTACTCTCCTCCATTTTTTCAGCATGAGCTAAACTAATTTCTTCACCAGTATAGATTACTGCTTCATCATCACTGTTTTCGCCATGACTGATAACAGAGTCAATAAAAGCTCCTGGATTTGCTCCTGCCAATACAAGACTTACTTCACGAATTGCTCCATGAAGAACATTTCCGCCTTGTTGTTTCAATTGGTTAGCATAAATCGATAATGCTGAAACATCACCATGCTCAACCAATAATTTTGCATTTTTACCAGAGTCAGTGTCATTAAATTTGCAATATGCATAAACACCTTCATCTCTGTTCTTTAATAATGCATGGCCAAGAACATTTAAAGGATCATTGTGTTGATGATTCCAAACCAAAGGAACAGTTATGCCATCATCATCTTTAAATGCATCTTTTAATATGGTTCTTCCATCAGAGCAAAGAAGATTATTTTTTGTGGCCCAACCACTAAAATCATAATCTTTTTCCATTTTGATTTCTCCTTTCTACCACTAAATGTGATACTATTAATAGAAACTAGTATTCATAATTTTCATAATTACCGTAGTCATAATATTCTGAATTTTCTTCTTGTGCTTGAACATTATTTTCTTCGGTTTGATTTATGTTACTATTTCTTAATTGATCAGCTTTTGGATCACTAGATGGCTTAATGCCAATAAGTTGTCTAATTTCATTAGATGATAAAATTTCATTTCTTGTAAATGTATCAGCAATATTAGCGATATCATTTATAGGAACTAATTTAAATGGATCTCTAAAGAATAAGAATGACTGTGATTGCGATCTAGCTGTTTTGGTTAAAAACTTTCGTTTTAATTCATCAACAATAGCTGACACGATTGGTTCAATTGATCTAGAATAGTAATTGAGCATAGTTCTTTCGTCTGCAGTACCATCCAATATAGCTTGAGTGATACCTAACTGGCTATATAGCATACTCGTTAGATATTCAATCTGCTTCATTAGATTGTTCTCTATAGGACGATTGAGCTGTGTAATATGCTCAGTACCATCTGTATAAGCAATTCCATATTTGGAACCTGTCAATTGCATCTCTATTTCTTTTCGCCTCATTTCGGCTTGTTGCCTACGGGCTTCAGTTTTTATAGTATAAGGAAGTTGAATAATTAAATCCAATTTTCCTGCACTACTCTGTTCATCGATTGCATCTAATAAAGATAGTTTTCTTATTAAACGCTGCATAGTTGAGTTTGGTTCGTTTATAACAGCGTATAAAGGATTTTCTATTATAGCTACCATACTCTTTGGAAGTATGATATCTTCTTTATTTCCTGTTCGCTCGTTATAAACTCGAACCTGTACATGATTAGGATACCATTGTAATATCTTACCTGTTCTTAATGTTTTTATATCATAAGAATTGTTGTTAGTAGGATTTGTAGTGGTATCAACAGGAACAATTGCTACACATCCTTCATCGAGCATTGACATTACAACATCTTGAACGAATGCTCGTCCTGTTTGGTCAATGTTGGCTTCAATATTTAAACAATAGTTAATGCCTGAATCTATTGTTTCTAAGTATCTATCATTTTTATCTAATCTTACATGTTTTATTTCAACAGCAGCAGCATCTAGAGCAATACGATTATATACTGATGTTACGATTGTACGTTCATTGCCACCAGTAAATCTTTGCCTGTCTGGTCTATAGTAATAACTAGAACCAAGATCTACATATTTAGGAGTTGGATCTTTGTTATTTATAAAAGCATTCCAGGCATGCTTTAATCTTTTTAAAAATGGTTCTGCCATTTTATTTCCTCCTTTTTAAGTAGGGTTATTTGATTTAATAAAATATAATATCAAACACTAACATCATAACTACCACCTAAATTTTCAAATGCAATAGTCCATTCTCCTGTTCCAATATTAATAGTAAATTTTAAAAGTTGTGTTTTACTATATATTTTGTACATTGTTATACTATTTTTAGAGCTAGTCATACTCCATGATGAAAAATATATTTGTGCATTTGATAAATCGAAATTATATAATGTAGTAGCTACTGCACCAGCATATATAGAAAATATAATATTATAGTTAAACATTAAATTAGTTGGATTATTTCCACCAAGTTCTGATGCATAAGAACTAGAAAATATTATAGAATTTTGGAGTATGCTTAATTGATCACTAGATAATGTTCCACTAGCAGCAACAGCACCAGTAGAGTCACAATTTTTAATATAGATAGTTTGAACTCCACTTCCACTAGATTCACCTTCAATTGTTAAATCTCCACTTCCTAAAATGCTTTCACCATTAATAGTTTTAATATTTGTTCCACTTACTAATGCATCTTGTTTTTCACTTATATCTTGGTGAGTTGTGAAACCACTATCGTTTGTTAGTTCACTTAGTTTTGTTGGAATAGATATTTCAGAAACATTTGTTTCTACAACTAAATCTTTTTTAACTGTTATTGTATAAGTTACTGTGCTATCAGCAAATAAAGTTGAATTAATTGTTGAAGAGAATATAAATTCTTCTCCATCACTAAAAAATAATGGCAACTTAACTCCATTATAATCAACTAAATTTATTGTATTATTTTTAATTCCATTTTTTAAGGCATCATAACCATTCTGAGATATAGTATCTGTAGATGTCATATAACTACCTAACATAAAAATAGAATTTGCACTTCCACTACTTCCACCGCTTTCTTGTATTGTTTTATTTAAACTCTGTAATAGTGACTCAAACCTAGTTTCTGGAACAATAGTAGATTGAGTACCTGTCAAACAATCTTTTAAGAATTGTTCATTTCTTGATTGAGGTTCATAGTCACTAATATCTTGGTCTGATATTAGTTCTTCACTTGTTGTTTCCATTTATTACCTCCTTTATATCTTATTCGAACGCATCTTTATTCAACTTGTAAGCAACATATGCATCCATCATAGCTGCTACAGAGTCGATTTTCTGATCGTATCGTTTCTTAAATAATTTTCTATTTCCATTTGTATCTTCTAAAGTTATACAGTTACCCATTGCAAATGACATAAGTTCTTGATCAAATAGCAACATTCTTTCTTCTGAAAGTTTCTTCAATTCACCAAGAGGAACAGACTCAGTTTTGGCTCCTTGTATAACTTTTTCAATACCAAAAGGCCCGTTCTCAGATTCCCATCGATTCACAAATTCCTTTGCATTATATGGATCGAATCCGAAACAACGGACATCATATTCATTTTTTATTATATAGTTATCTAGATCATCATATACTTCCATCATGTCTAGGACTGTTCCTTCCATAACCATTAAGCTTCCTTCATCTATGAATTGTTCATATTTGAATCGCATAGCTGTTGGAAGTTTGCTTAATGTCAATGATGTGATATAGTTTCTAGTTTTAATTCCAAATGCTCCACCTTTTAAAGGGAACATAAACGTAAACGCACAGAAGTCGTCACCTTGAGATAAATCGGCTCCAAGAGAGCATGCCATACCTTCATAATATCTTTTCTTATGTGGCATAGTTTCTTCATAAGTGAAGTAGTATGTATAACCTTCCATTGGTATTCCGAAACGCTTTGCTAAGATATCATTTCTAGTTGATGGAGCTTTTTCTGCTCTCTCAACATCTAATTGATAGGTTTCATATGTTACTGTCTTACCTAAATTTGGATTTGCTTTAATCCACATTTCAGGGTTATTTACTTCATCTATTGAGTCTAACTTGTAATACCATATTGATACATGTGGATTAATATATTCTCCTTTGAGAATGTCCATTAACTCCATTTTGATAGTATCTCCGCTTCCGTTACGAACAGTACCTTCTGAACTCATTGCTACTATTAAATAATCGTCTATTTTTGAAGCACCTTGTTCAATAGCACCAATTACATCTTCTCGAATATCACCTGATAACCATTCGTCAACTGTTGCAATTTTACATCTTAGACCTTGAAGTTTGTTAATACTCATAGGTCTTATCTCTAATAACGAACCTGTTAGGAAATTCTCAACACCTTTCTTAGTGGATGCTAGTTTTACACGATTAGCCTTTGATCCAGTTGTGTTTTGTAATGATCCATCTGTTAAAAACTTGAATAATGGACCTCTAGCTCGTGTTATAGATGTTCTGATAGGTGAAAGAATTTCTTCTGCTTGTTTCATAGTTGGAGCGGTTGTGATTTGATGTGTTGTTGATGTATCCATATTCAAGAAATAGTTTTGAATACATGAACCGTACATTGATTTAGCAGCTCCTCTTGCTACTATTAAATACTGTTTGTTTATCAATCTCTTTTTGATAGACTTAGTTACATAGTGACCACCATGACCATCTGGATTTGGTTCGTATACACTTCTTTCAACAAAGTAATACCATCCAAATATCTGTTCAGCCCATAATTTGAATGTGTCAAGCAGTTTTAAGTCACTTCCATCTGTCAAAGTCAGTTCGTTTTCACAGTATTTTACAAAACCGTCCATTGCTTTATCATCATAATACACTCCAGGATTTGCTATAAGATCATCAATCCTATGCATCTCCATTTCAATTTCTTTATTGATTGGAATGTCCCCTTTCATTACGGCATTACGAAATTGACCATAATATTTAGGGGTTGCAGTATTCGATAATGCCATGTTTCTCTCCTTTTATTAAGCTTTATTTATCTAGTAGACCTTTAATTGATGCCATAACACCTACAACGCTTCCTACAGTCGTCAAAGCAACTCCAGCACCTTTTAACAAGTTATATATCTTTTGCTTTCCGATTTCTTGCTTAGAAGGTTCGTAAAGTAATTCGTTAAGAGTGTTTTCATTTCTGATTCTGTTGATTTTATTTATCAATTCAGCATCTGTCATATTACTAAAGTCTTTTTTTGCAGATCTTTTTACTCTTATTCCGTCAAGCATATCAGCAGCTCCAGAAGCTTTTCTTCCTGCATCAGTAAAATTGTCTGAAGATGTTCTTATTCGTTTTATATCTTCTGCTCTATTTTGAATTCTTAGCTTTTCATTAGCTAATTCATTGGCTTCTACTTCTTTTTGCTTTTTAGCTTCTTCTAGACGGTTCATGTTTTCATTGTGTTTCTCTTCTTGAGTTTTTTCTTTCTTTTGATCTTTTGAAGAGCTTGAATTGCTATTGCTATCTCCACTATTTGAATTACTACTTATATTTGGATTGTTGTTTATATTAATATTAATAGGGCCATTAGAACCACCAGATCCTCCTGAGCCGCCTGAGCCTCCAGAACCACCAGATCCTCCTGAGCCGCCTGAACCTCCAGAACCTCCAGATTTTTCTGGACCTTTTTCTTTTTTATCTACTTTCTTTTTCTTATTGTTTTTATTATTATCAGTATTTTTTTGATCTTGTTCATTATTATCTTTTTGCTTATCAGTATTTTTTTGCTCTGACTCATTATTAGTAAGATCAATTTCTCCTAAGTATTTCATTCCTCTTTTATATTGATCAGTTTCTCTAACTTCTTGTAAACTATTATTTGGAATAGGAACAATTTCATTCTTTTTCACTGGAACTAGTTCATTCTTTTTCACTGGAACTAATTCATTCTTTTTTGGTGGATTATGACCTCCACCTCCTCCATCATCATTATCATTAGGTCTTGTCTTAATTCTATTAAGATTTATACCATTGCTCTTACAAAATTGTGGATATGACATTTTTGATTTAGGATGCTCAGAAAGATACTTTTGATAGCTACTCATTCCTGGCATTAGTTCTTTACTTCTAGAAGAAACTTTAGAAGGATTTTGGCCATAATAGTTATAGGAAACACCTTTTCCATGTTTTGCATGGTATAAACTATAATAATCTATTAAATTATATTTCCACATTCTTATCTCCTTTCATGGTTAATCGGTATAGTCATATACTAATATTCCATAGTCATCCCTATATATTCTTTTTGGATAATTACCAGTATTTGTTCCTGGTTCTAGTTCAAGCACATCTATATCAATAATATCTACATTATTGAAGTTATAACTATTTGTATAATAAAACATATATTATTCTCCTTTCTCTATTATTGTTTCAACAGCATGATTTAATCTCCATTCAAGCTCTTTTATTACATCATTGTATGCATTTAATACAGTACTTGAAGTAGGAGGATCAAATACTAATTTTACTTTTAAATATATATAACTTTTAACATGCTCTAATCTTGGATCGTCTTGCATGTAGTCAGACCACGTTGTAGTTTTATCTTTTATCGAAAAACCTTCTGCTGGCCCAACACCTATTTGTGTTAATATAGAAAAAGCGGAATTTATATATATGATAATATCAGTATCAAATATTTCGTAATCTTCTTCTATTCCAAGAAGCTTTTTAATCGATGTTAAAATACTGTCCATTTTGTTACCTCCTTATTTTTTCCATAAACATGTGTCGTTTTTACTACGTTTTATTGGATCTTTTGGCAGAATATCTTCACTAGAATAATGAATTGCATTGTGAGTTGTGTTTGAAACAGTTATTAAATACTCTGGATCATATATCCATTCTCTTTCATTCAATACATCATCTACAGTTATTGGATTCATATGGTGAATGATAGCTTTTCCTGATATTTGATATCCTTCAACTCCTAAATCATTTCCATTATCTCTAACTAATACTTCATTACGTACTTCTCTCCATTTTTTGGATTTATATAGTACTTGGTTTAGTATTCTGTCATATCCAAAAGTTTCTTCTCCAATCACTCCATCAAGTTTTAAATAATTAAAACGTTCATTGAATGTTTTAAGTTTCTTTAATTCTGAATAACACTTAATTTCCATAATTAATAACCCTCATAATTGTTATCATCGTCATCATCGTCACTTGGACTATATCCGCTATAATCTCTCATAGCTTTTAAAGCGTTTTCATAAAGTTCCTCAACACGTTTTGCCGATTCGATTGACTCTGTTTTAGCTCTAAGCAGTTCGTTTTCACGTTCTAGCTTTTCTCTTTCTAGTCTTTCTTTTTGTGTTCCTAATTTTAGGTAATGAGTTATTACTTGTGACGAAGCAGTTCCATCTCTAAGTTGTTGTTCAGCTAAATTTATAGCTAAAGATACTAATTGATTTTCTCTAGCCTCTGGAGTCAAGGCTGGTCTGCTTCTTTTTGTAGTGTTATTATTCATTTGAACAACTTTTCTAGTCACCTTGTTACTCCTTTCTACTGTTTTTATATTACTTTTTTAAACAATAAGTACATGTTTTGTACTACTTTCTATGCCATTTAAGAGACTTATTGGGCTGCAATACAAGTATAAAAGGAGAAGAAACTAATATATTATATCAGAGGATTATTAAGGGCACGTTTTTATAAACTATACAGTCCAATAAATCTCTTAAATGACACAGAATGCTCTCAAAAAATCTTCCCCCGGAGAATTTTCGAGGACCGCCGCGATGAAAGAGGGGGGTATATTTTTTCGGACCCCCCTCACTTTAATTTTTTATGTGTTCAGGCTGATTATTTATCATCTGAATATACTTTTTTTCTTATTTTCATGAAATCGTATTTAATAATTTCATCAATTGCCCTTTCAATCTCTAAAAAATTTTCATAATCAGTCAAATTATCAGATGTTTTTGCAATTCTATCTAAATATTGGCAAGAATTATAACCATGTTCGACATCGTATAAGAACCATTTATCGAAATCTTTAAAAGGATTGTAAGGATTGTCAATTGTTGTTAACATAACAGATCTTTCTTTGTCGTCCATTTTCTATTCTCCTTTTTTAATCTTCTTAACATAACCAACAGAAACACCAAACTTATCAGCAATTTGTTGATTTGTATATCTATCAAGATTAATCATATTTTTCATTGATGATATTTGTTGTGTTGTTAACTCTTTTCTATTCTTTGGCATTGCATAATCTCTTATTATATCCATATCAGTATAGTTAAGAATTTCACTCAATTTTGTTTTAGAAATAGCACCAGATTGAATAGCTTTCCATTCGTTATCAGTTATATCAATAACTCCTCTTTTTGAACCAGTTATTTCTCTAGCTCTTTCCATTGCTTGTTGACTAACCTTTCTTAATTCTTCTCCAGATAAGTCAGGATACGATTTCTTCTTTGCTTCGATTGTAGAGTTAGCTAATGCTGTTGCTTTCTTCTCTGGTATCTTATTTTTGTAAGCATCATTAAGTTTAGTCATTAAACTATTAACTTCATTTGAATACTTTGTTGCAGCATCAGTATCTCTATCTATATCTTTTGTATACATAATTTCTTTTCTAGCTTGATTAGCTAATGCTTTCATTTTATTAGCATAATCAGCATATGCTATTTCCATAGGTTTCTTTCTGTAAGATAATAACTCATATGCATCATCAATTAGTTCCATACGAGGTCTTTCTATTTGCTCTACACCATATCTATACTTAAGATCACCTGTCTTGTTGGTGAAATACAGTACTTCTCCAGTCTTTTCATCCTTTACTGGTTCTTTATTTGCCATATAGTATTCACGGTCTTTTGAATTAGTTTTATCAAACTTTATAAGTGTTCCATCTAATGACTCATATCCTATTATATTAGGGTTATCTGGATCTTTACTTATACGCTTAGGATAGTATGCTTTATCCGATGTCTTGTATACATATGATCCTTCTGGTATATCAGGATTATAATTAGGATTAGGTTTGCCATTCCTATACTTAGCATTAATAGTAGGTTGTCCTTGTCTCTTTGGTATTTTTACTGGAGATTTAGCTCTTGATATTAAAGTAGTAGCTCCTCCTCCAGGAACCCATTCTCCTTTTTCTTCATCCCATTTTCTTTGATATCTGTTTTTCAAATACTCAAAATCATTATCTTTAGCACTTTTTTGGTAATTTAATTTATGTTTTTCAGAATCAATAATTACCATACTATGTTTAACAGCTTTAGCTATCTCATCATCAGGAGCTCCAAATAAAGTCATATCAGTAATCAAGTTCGATACAACACCCATTTGTATTTGTTTATAACGCTCTGATATTACTTTTACTTTTTTTCCTTTATCGTCATAATAATCATATACTTGTTCGCCTTTTTCATTTAAAACAGGATTACCATCTTTGCCTATCCTTTTAACTTTGTTTGTAGCATATTCAACCTTCGGATCGAATCCTTCTAACTCTTTTAAGTAAGGCCTACTTTTTATTCCTAGTTTATCTGAATTAGGTATTACCATTACAGTATCACCATCAAAGTCTGCTCCAGATAATTGTGCAGCAATCTTTGAATTTATTCCTACAGCATCATCTAATGTAGTTCCTAAAAGTTCTCTAGCTACTTTATTCTTATTGTTGACTACTAGTTCTGGTATTTCAAATGTTCCAGCGTGAGGATATCTTATTAAAGCCAATCTTGTTCCATCTGGATAGTTAGGAGCATAAACTTCATTATCCTTTAATGAATTAATTGGCAATATAACATGATATTGTTGGCCAGGTAATGCTGCAGCTTTTAAGTGAACAGCAGCTGAATCACATTCATCAGAGAATTCTTTTAATAATCTCTTCTTTACTGTTGGATTTTCCAATGAGCATATTTCATTAAATTCTTCTAAATCTTCTTCATATTTTTTATTTAATTGTCTTTTAGCTAAATCTAATGGTTGTTTTGCTAAGAATTGTGAAGGAACATTTTTACTCCATTCACTCCAATCTCCTTCATCTCTTACTAAATTTAGTAAACCAAGTTTGTCATTTCCATCTTTATCTTTATAATGGTATTGACCTCCTTCGTCTGAAGGTTTAATGTTTGAACCAAATGGATTATCTCTATCGATGTTTCCATCTTTATCTTTTTTAACTGTTTTCAATACATCATACATTGATTTGTCACTTGTTTTATTTGTATTGAATACAACATCATATCCATCAGGTATATTATCTGAGTAAACACACATACCCTTTAAGTATTTGTCTTCATCAACTAATATACGAACTTGTGCATACTTTTTATTTCCTAAAGATAAGTCATCTAATCCTCTCCTTATTTCGATAACTCCATCTTTATCTATTCCTTTAGCACCATCAGGGCCAACTTCATCCGAATAACGAATTTTAAGTCTTTTTGAATCTAAACTTGCTGGATATTCAAATTTCTTATGAAATGTTTTTCCATCATCTGTTGATTCAAAGTCTTTTACAAAGTTTATATCTTTAGTATCTAGATTTAATACTTCTTTTCTACTTACACCAGGAGCACATAGTATTGAAAATGTTGTTTCTTGGTTTTTGTTTGTTGGTTGTTTAACATACTTTTGATAAACATTATATCCTTGCATTTTTAAATCATAAATTGCAGTATTAAGTCTATCTCTTTTTACATTAAGATCTCTTTCTGTTCCAAAACCAACATCAATATACTTCTTTTCATTTACTTGTTCTTTTAAAAAGTCTGAAAGTTCTTTAACTTCCTTAACTTTTGCTGGTTTATCATCTTTAAGATAATTTCTTATTGTAGATTCTTTGGATTCTGACCATCCAAGTTGTCTGCAAATCTCTCTATTAGATAATCCTTTTTCACTAAGACCTCTAATTTTTGAGTACATATCTAATTTATCTTCATTAGTAGCAACGGATTGCTCTAATTTGAAGTCTTTAATACTCATTCCAAAATAATCAGCAACTTCTTTTTCACTAAGTCCTTCTTTTTTGAGTTGAGATATTCTATTTTTAAAATCTCTAGCTTTTTCATAAGATTCTTTATCAGAACCATAGTTGAACCTTGTAGTAGTTGACTCTTTTTTTTCAGAACCATTTTCAGATTTTAAATTAGGATCAATCCAACCTACTGGAGGTATCTTTTCAACTATATTTCCATTTTTATCTCTTTTGAATTGCCATCCAGTAGGACCAGAAGACATTTTTGATCCATAATGTTCTATAACTAAATCTTTTGGGTCAGGTTTAGTGTAGAATATGTCTTTATCATCTAGTATCATAATGCCTCCTCTCTTTTACGGTTATTAATTATTTTGTCAAAAGTTATGATTTTGTCCATAATTGGAACAATATCTTCTGCTGTTGGATTATAAACAACAACTTGATCATTTTGATAGATTCGTGTTTCTATCTTAATTTCTGAAGGTTTATATCTATACTCCAAACAAAAAAGAGCAACATATATTAATAGCTGCTCCATGTGTGCTTCAATTTCTCCAGTTTTCAAGTCATGTATTCTTAGAAAATTATTTCTAAAGCAAATTGAATCTGCTGTTCCAAAACAATTGTCAGAATAATATAGTACTTGTTCTGGTGTCATCTTATAGCCAATTGCATCATTAACATACATATTTAATGTCTTTGATGATGCTGGTAATTTTTGTCCAAGTTTTATACATCTTGCTGCAAAGTCATGCAATTCTGTTCCTCTTTGAACTGATAGAAATTTGTTATAGGCATCTAGTATTTTGTCTTCATCATATCTAATCCAATGATATTTACTAGCTCCTAGAAACGCATGCTGCCCCTCAAGATTTGAATGCTTTACGAAGTTCATTTAGTACCTCCTCCTTATTTTCTGGATAAATAAATCTGGAGAATGACATTTTGTTCATCTTGTTAACCCAGTACTCTTGATTAGGTTGAACATGAGATTTTCTGCTTCTCTTACATTCTAGAGCAGCCCATTTGTCTTTGAACAAAATTAAAAGATCAGGAATTCCTTGAATATATCCTGATGGTAGTTTGATAATGATTGAATCTTTAAAGATAGTTTTCAATTCTTGAATTATGCTTTTCTGAAATTGATTCTCTCGTTTCAAATCACTTTTATATTTTATATTTTGATACTTTACTTTTTTCATTAGTCTTCTCCTCCCTAGTCAAAAAATTAAAGTTCATAAAAAATTTAGAGATTGATAAAGTACCCACACGATTTAAATTAATATATTAAAATTATCAATCTCTAAAAATTTAGGAAACGAGTTTTTATCCTCTCTCCCTATAATAGTGCATGATTTTTTTGCGAACTGAAAAGACTTGTGAAAATGTAAATTTTGTAGAAAAAACACACCGAAAATAGCTTGTGGCCAAAAACCCACTTTTTTTCTCATATTCTTTTATATTTTTTATTTTTTTATCATAATAGTAATAAATAAAAGTGGGCATTTGGCCACAAAATCGATTTTTCCTCAAAAATCACTCAAAAAGTGCCAAAAACTAGCACATTTATAGCACTTTTATAGCACTTTTATATCATTTTTCACAAATTTTTGTGGCCACTTTTTCTTTCAAAAATGGCCAAAAGCCCACTTTTTTTGGCCAAAAACCCACTTTTTCACAAAATTTTTCACATTTTTAAATCAAATTTTTAAAAAGCCCACTTTTGCCAAAATAAAAGTGGCCACAAATTTTGACCAAAAATGAAAAAAAGAGCCCATAATTAATAAGCTCAACTTTTATATTATTTATATTTAGATTTGTTCATTTCGAAATGATAATAATCTACAATATTATCACAAGCTAATGCACATAATTCCCCATTAAGCACTGCTCTAGTTTTTCTGTCGTTTGGAATCCAGAATCTGTAAATCATATACCAATCGGTTTGATATATAATTTCAATCCCACTGAATTCTTCAATTGTTTTTCCATCGAATTTTCCATCAGGATTGTAATATCTAAACCTATCAATAAGTTCTCTTACTCTTGATTCGTATTTCCTATCATATCCAACTAAAACTTCTGTGAATAACGACTCAATGCATCTTGCGTAATACAGATTAATTTTTCTTTTGTCCATAATAAATCCTCCTATAATACAAAAGGATTTATATGCGAACAAAAAGAAGAGCCCTTTATTTAAGAGCTCAACTTTTTAAATTAATGTCTACGTACTACAAAGCAACCTA
This sequence comes from Anaeroplasma sp., assembly GCA_051874325.1. Classification (GTDB taxonomy): domain Bacteria; phylum Bacillota_I; class Bacilli_A; order Acholeplasmatales; family Anaeroplasmataceae; genus Anaeroplasma. The sequence continues at coordinate 22,039 of JBJEFS010000009.1, read as the reverse complement.
ACAAATTACATGCTACTATTCCTACATATGCTCCAACAACAAGAGCAATTCCACATAGGTTAGAAGTAGAATCTAGTAATTTAGCATATTTTAAATCTTTATCACACATGTTTAGTTCATATGTGATTCTGTCCAAAAATGCATCGCTATCTACTTCCTCTATAAAGAATTTCTTTTCCTCTTCTGTGAAGTCACTTAATCTTTTCTCTCGAATAGATTTACGTAATTGTTTTTTGTCTTTTTCTTCCATAACAATAATCCTCCTATAATATAACAGGATTTATATGCGAACTAGAAACTCTTTCTTTTAGGTTCTTTTGTGTTTATATATAAATCTAAATTTTTAACCTTCATCAAAGATTGAATAGTAACCAACGCACTATCAACTTCCTTTACTCCTTTAAAATTAGCACCATTTAATACTGCTCCCGAAAAGAATGCACCACCTAAAAATGCATTTTCAAGATCAGCATTGGATAATGTACTAAAATTTAAAGAAGCATATTCTAAGTAAGCATCACATAATTTAGCGTTTCTTAGATTAGTATATTCCAAATTAGAAGCGGATAAATCAGCTTTACTCAAATCAGCTCCTTCAAGATTAGAACTGTTCAAATCAACACAGTTTAACAATGAACCTATAAACTTAGCACCCTTTAAATTTGAATTACTCAAATCTGCTCCACTTAAATCAGAACCACTTAAGTTTACTCCTTCAATATTGCAATAACTCAAATTAGCATCTTCAAGAGTAATATTAGTCATATCTAATCCCTTTAAGTCCATTCCACTTAGATTTGCACATTTGCCAATGTTTCCTTTACCATTATCAAGCCATTGAACATGCAAATCATAAATTTGTTTAAATTCCTCTTGTTTCATTTTTTCTCCTATTATTTTGTTATAGCATCTTTTAAATCGCATAATCTAATAATTGCATAATTGAGGTTTTTAACATAACTCAAATCAGCATCTTCTAAAATAGCATCTGCTAAAACAGCACCTCTTAAATCAGAACCAGTTAAATCAGCATTACTTAGATTAGCACCTCTTAAATTAGCACCAGTTAAATCAGCATTACTTAGATTAGCACCTACCAAAAAAGCATATGGTAATTTAGCATCAAATAAATTAGCACCAGTTAAATTAGCACCAGTTAAATCAGCAAGTTTTAAATCAACAGAACATAAATCGGCATTATTTAATTCTGCATAAGACAAATTAGCACCTTGTAAATTAGCATTTCTTAAATTGGCATTATTTAATTCTGCATAAGACAAATTAGCATCTCTTAAATTAGCATCTCTTAAATTAGCACCTTGTAAATTAGCTCTTTCTCCACCTTCTTCATGATTTAACAATTTTTGATGTTTTTTCAAAAATACTTTTAATTCTTTTTGTGTCATTAATAGTACCTCTCTTTTACTTTTAAACAATCTTTTTTAACTTTAGAAACTTTCTTCTTATGCTTCTTAAGTTTTGGACATTTATCCTGACAACATGGATATCTTTCATCACAATTCTTGCATGGGCATTCTATTCCAGCAAAAGAAGATCTACCATATTCGCTCATAGCATTCTACAACCTCCACAATAAACAGTTAATTGTCCAGTTCCATCGTCAAAAGCTCTAATTATCAATGGAATCAATGGTCCTTTAAATTCTTTAATCCTTTTATGAATTTCATATCTGCAATATATAGTTGCTTTAAATTCGTATTTTTCTTTATTAGTTTTTATTATCACTTTCATAATTTTCTTCTCTCAAAAAATTAAAATATTTCTTTTTATCGTTTTCAATGAACACCCATTTATCCATAGTTTTATTAATCATAATTTCTTCTCCATAAAAGAATCTATGTTGGACAATGCCATCAAAATCCTTGAATAATTCTTGAGTAAGTTTTTGTGTCATTCTAAGTGAATAAAATTCTTCACCTTTTGAAATAAATACTGGTAATTTCTCACCATATGACTCATCATGGTCAAGCAAAATATCATATTTATCCTTATATAAATTTCTATTAGCCGAATAAACTAATACTTTTCCTTTAACAAAATTTTCAATAGAACAATCGTTAACACTTTCTAAGAATAAATGGTCACTAAAATCTCCTTTTATAATATTTTTCTCAAGTGCAGTTATATGTAATAAGATTTTATTCTCTCCAGTAGTAGTCATTATATTTGTAAGTTCTTTCACTGAATCTATAACATCATTCAACTCCCCAATACAATCACGATCAATTTTTCCTGATTCTTTATAAGATTCTCTTAGTTCTTCGACTTCCTCAATAATTTTATTGCAAAAAGCATTAACTAATTCATCTTCATCAGTAATTGTTCTTGATTTAACAATAGCTTTTTCATTTTCTTCAATGATTAAATCAGGTATTTTATTACGTACAATTTTGTTGTAAACTTTATTCATTTTTTCTTCTCCTTTTATTTAATTGTTAACAACTATAATATTTTTTGCCATTTTTCTCTAATATCAATAAATGTTCATTGAATTTTAGTATTCGTCTTAATTCGAAATGATAATATTCAGGTCCCATTACAGATTCAAATCGTTCCTTAGCTTCTTTTTCACTTTCACACATGAACCTATCTAGAACACATTGAGGTTCAATTCCTCTCTTATCAAATCGAATTATATAATATTGTTTTAATTCTTTTTCCATAATAATCCTATTTTTTGTTAATGAACTTACCTTCATTAAAGTTCTTCTTTTGCTCTAAAGCTCTGCTTATTGCAAGATCAATAGAGCTTCTACTTTTGAAATGATAGTAATATAAATCCTTGTAAGGAGTATTCATTCTATCAATTCTTCCAGCAGCTTGAGCCATTACCTTATATGAATAGTTTTGTGAAAAGAACACAATTGTATCTGTCTTAATGCAATTCCAACCTTCACAACCAGCTACATATTGTACAAGATAAATCCATCTATCACTTTCAGGCAATGGTTGATGTTTATGACCATTCCATTCAGCTACTTCTACATCGTCTCCATAAGACAACGATTTAAGCATATCTAATTCATAGTCGAAATTATAAAAAACTATTATTTTGTTATGCTTTTCTAGTAATTCTAAAAGGAATACTTGTCTTGTTTCATCTGTATTAACAATTCTTCTTAACACATAACACAGTCCACTTGCATCAATTATTGGCTCATTCTTGTAAGGATCAAATCTTGTTTTGCTAACTTCCTTATAAGTCTTAATATCATAGCTGCAATAAACATCTTCATGGTGAGGTTCAGTTTTTTTCTTGAAATCCATATCTACAAGAATATTGTTTCTTAGTCTTATAAGCTTTCCAGTATTAAGATATCTAGTTATCTTAGGAAACTTAGTATAATAACTATAAACAACATGTTCACGATTAAACTCAGAACGATTCTTGTAGAATCCATTGGCTATGAACACTGGAACATAGTCAACCCAAGTATCACCTGGTGTTGCACTTAACAATATCCAGTTATTAGATTTTGCTATCTTCAAGAATGACTTAACCCAAGCTCCTGTTCCGACAACTCTTTGTTCATCAAAAATAAAGAATGAGTCTTTTGCATCTATGTATTTACCTATGTTATTCCAAGAATCTATAACAATTTTATTTTTGTAATTATTCAACTCTGGTTTTGGTGACATTCTAAAAGGAATCAATTCAGCTTCCCATTCAAGAGTATCCCTCTTCCTAGCAGTTGTTATTATGTACAAATCCTTTGGATTCTTCATAGGTGTGTAATTTTTGTTCTCTATCTTTCCACCATTTTCTTTAAAATAATAGTACAAAGATGTTCTAGATTTACCACTTCCGACACCACCATTCAATATACAACCATTATGCATATTTCTTACAGCATCCATTTGGTAATCTTTCAAAAACGATTCTTCCATCAATTCTCCTTTCTATACAAAAAAGAAAGAGCCTACTATTTAAGTAGACTCAATCTTCTTTAGATTTTATGTCAATAATCTAACTCATCATAATTTATGACATCAAATATATGTATTACACGATTTTCTTCAATGTAATATACATCTGGAAGCATGTTAATCAAAAGTTTTATTTGTTCTAAGTTATTTTTATTAACCTCTTCAATTTGGTTAAATGTTTCATAACTGTGAACCAAATATACTTTATATTTGCCTCCTTCAAGTATGTTGATTAATGATTTGTAACCACATTTTTTATGTCCATTAAATTTGACTAATTGAATATTTTCCATAATATTCCTCCTTCATTATATAGAAGGATTTTTATGCGAATACAGAAATTATTTACTATTCAATAGAATCGTACTTGCTTGCAAAGGGATCTTCATTAATTGTTACATACATTGTTTTTAAGTATGCCTTAATTCCTGATTTTCCGTTTACTTCCCATTGATAAGGTCTAATTACCAAATCAACATTTGAGATTTCAGCATAGTCTAAACTATCAATTGAATCCTCATATAAATCTGTCTTATTCTTTTTAGTAACCATAATAACTCTTGGAGGAATGTTATCAAAACTTACTTTAACTTGAATATAATGTGTTGGAGTATCATCTTCATCACGAGGTTGTAATACTCTAACATTCCATCCATCTTCTGATAGTCTTCTAGCTTGTTCAGAATCTTCAATAACTACACAAAAGTTGCGATCACCTTTACGATTAAACTTTGTTTCCTCTCCAGCAAAGTTTCTAAATAAAATAATTGCGTTTTCAATAATTAAATCTTCAACGTATCTTTTAGCCATATATTTATCTCCTTTATACTTAATAGTTGGTGTTTATAGTGTTGTCGCCTCACATATAAGTTAGTTCTAAGATTAGCATCCTCTTCTTTTCTTAGAACCGCCTGATTTTTTCTTTGACTTGCAAGCCATTTAAAATCCCTCCTTACTTATCATTAGACACGAACCATGTGAAATCACCATATTGAGAGATATTTTCTTTAGCATCATTTACTAAACTATCGTAGTATGATCTATCAATATCGGCCTCTTTATTTAGCAATTTAACATTCTCAGATTCAAGCCATCTATATCCTTTAGTACCAGTGACAGCATAATACTTGCCATCATTAGCACGATATAACACTCCACCTCCTTTTCCTTCCTTTATAGGACAGAATTGACCAATACGACCAACAAATATGTAATTGTGTCCTTTTGATATTTCATTTGTTAAATCTTCATCTGTGTAATTAGACAAAAGTAGATTTGTTTTCTTTGATTTTTGTCTTGCCAGTAACTCATTCTCAAATTCTGTTACATCAGGAAGATTTTCATTCATATCAAGATATAAGTCACCTTTAGAAACAGACTTAGTTTCGCATAAATCATTGAATACTATATCTTCTTTGCTAAATAGTGTCTTAAATACATATGGAACAGCGAATTGTGCACCTGTTGCGGTCCATTCTCCAGCATGTTTTCCATCTTTATATCTTGCAATATAAACAGCATCATTAACTAAGCACATACGATCATATGTTGCTTCATGTTCAAACGTATATCCATACTTCTTACCATAATCCATAACATACTTGATAATTTCTGGAGTTGCGTTTGGAATTTTAATAGAATCGGTCTTAATGTGAGCTACAGTAAATCCCATATCTTGAACTGCATGTTTTAAGTTAATCATGAACAAAGCTCCACGTTTTGCTACAATGTTATCCTTATTACGGATATCTCTGAATGGATTCTCAAATGTAGCACTCGTTAAACCATATACGGAATTGATTGCTATCTTCAACGCTTGAGCTAAGTTTGCTGCTTTATTTTCATCATCAAGATATTTAGCTAGTTTTCCATCAAACATCTTCTTTGCTTTATCAAAATCTTTATGCTTGATAGCAATACGAGCATTTACAATATCTTGGAATCTCTTCGTATATTCATCACCAAATAAGTTTTCTGCAATAATGCTATGTGGATGCATACTTGCAACATCTAATAATGCAACATCTGTATACATTCCTGGTTCTGAATACACATAACCACCTTCTCCGACTTCTTCTCCACGATACGTAGATTTTCCATATTCGTATTTATATCCAGGAAAGTATGGTCTTCCTTTTCTATCGAATACTTCATATATTGTATCAACGCCAGTTGGACAAGATAGTGATGTAGCCTTATCCAATATTTCACCATTTTCACCAAAGTAAGTAACATACTTATTACTTGGTTTCAACTCATGAACTTCACCATTATCACCAATTTCAACATGGTTATCACAAATCAAATCATCAATTGCTCCCATATCACGATAATTGAACTGATCTTGTGGTGTTCTATTCTTTCCGAAGATGATTCTTGTTGTAAGCATGTTAGTTGTGTCATTAACCGTCATATCAGCAATATCTGCTAAGATTTCTCTAGCTAAGAAATCAGCTTTCAAATGCTCAAATACAGCTTCAGTTGCAATAACATCGTTATCACAATATTCAGCAACAGTTATCCATTTTTCTTCAGGAACAGGTTGATCCCAAGGTAATCCTAATTCCTTATGATGAATACCTAATTCAATTTCCCGCTTCTTAAGACTTTGTTTAGTACTTGCAAAGTCATAAATATCTGTATAGGAAATGTTATAAGCTTCGCCAAAGAATGCATTTCTGTCTCCATTAACTATCTTCATTGATAAGTTATATAGTTGTTCGTTTGTATAACCCATTAATCGTGCATAAAGCATATGATTATCATACTTTCTACAATTAAAACCAACTAACTTGAATTTCATAAGATCTTCAATATCAGAAGGTTTTGGATTAATCATTCTAACAACATTAGTGTCTTTTCCTCTTCGCTTCCAGTTTACTAAGAACAGATTAGGAAATACTTCAACATCAAAGAACACAATATCATTACTTTCAGGTTCGACTGGTTTAGATGTTTCAGCAGATTTGAATTTCATTTTGTTAACTAACTTAATACAATACTCTGATTGATTAGTACTGTTAGCAGCAAATGCTAAAACTGCATTTCTCATATCTGTTACATCATAATTAAGGCCATCATTATAAGCATCCTCTAAAATCTTATAAATGAAATCAATGCTTGGCTTAGTACCTGGATGTATTTCCTTGTTAAGATTTCTCTTAATCAATGTTCTTAGGCCTTTTTCGCTCTTAATTACATTACTATTAATCATTTTTTCTCCTTTTAGTGGTAATCCAGAACTTATAGTTGCTATCTCAAGATTATTGCATTTTGTTAGCAATCTTCTAAGTGAGCTTTTACCGTTAAATACCTTTATCTCAATATGATCATCATACACACAACTTAACTTGGAAGAATCTCCAGTATAAATATAGTGTAGATGTATTCCAGCTCCACTTTTACTTAATTCAGCATAAGTAGCTGGCCATTTAGATGCTTCTTCTAAATTCTTTTCAAAAGACTTGTTACCGTTTTCGTCTTGAATATCAAAATCAATAACAATATGATTCTCTGGAACTTTAACATAGTGCAATTTACTAGTATCAAGTTCTGATAATTTAGTATCAACATCATCCCATTTCTTCAATGGGGTACCTTTACTGTTTGCATATTGAGCAGGACAATCTGCACAAACTTTATCAAATATAGATTTAGTGTTATTGAACTCTATTAAATGAGTTTTAGGCTTTTCAACAACTACAACATTATCTGAAGATGATTGTTGAAACTTATCATCCTTAAAACCAATATAATAGCTTCTAACTCTAGTTCCATCATCGAGAAGATATCTGTCTTTATAATCATCAAAATAGTTTCTTAATTCTTCCTTAAACGCCCTTTGAGCTAATGGATATGTAACTTTTGCATCATCGCAATAAGTCTTATACATTTCCCAAGCAGCTTTCAAGGTAGTACCATTTTGTTCTTTGAACACAAAATAACTATCTTGAATAAAGTTATAAAAGTCGTTTGAAGCACCAAGCATATTGATTGGAATATAATCATCATATTTTCTTGGATCTTCTTCATATACTTCTTTACAATGATAAGCTATAGCACCTAATTCAAAATTAACTTGTTTTGTTAACTTCCTATATTCAATCATTGTTAGCCTATTTCCAGATGGTTCTACATCGATAAGTCTTCTTATAAGGCCCGATTTAGCATCTGATATCTTAACTGGTTTATTTGTCCCTAGAAATAAAAAAGATTTAAATCTATTTGTATAAGAAGATTTAAACTTTTCGTTAACAGTCATCTCTTCATGAGAGACAACACTATTTAATCTGGTATTATCTTCAATCCTTGATAAGTCACCATCATGTTGTATCGATACCAATGGATTTGATTTGAACGATTCCAAAGCAAATGAATTGCTTGAAGATCCTAATGCTTTTGCATCAAATACCGAATAATATCCATCAAATAACTTTTGAATGATATTAAGTACTGTTGATTTACCTGTACCTGGAGCACCATATAGAACTAAGAATTTTTGTATTTTCTTACTATCACCATTAACAATCGAACCAATTGCCCATTCAATTTTATGTCGTTCTTCATCAGAATATAAAGTAGACATAATTTTGTCATATGATGGTGCTTCCCCTTTTTCCAAAGGATATCCTAAAGTCTTACTAGCATAATCAGTTTTAACTGTTTGGTGATTAGAAAATATCAAGTTTTCATCAAGTGCATGATATGAATCTCTCATTTGCTTTTGACAATACTTATGCCAGGCATCAATCATTCCAGATTCAGCATCCCACATATGCAATACTTTAATTGGAGAATCAAACTTGTTTTTATTTTTATCTGCAAAGTCATCTAATTCTCTATCAATAAGCCGAATAGCATCTTCTTCATCAGTAGACCATAATCCACGTTCTTCAACCCATATTGCATAAAAATCTCCACCACGAATCATCAAATCGGAGCTTTTCTTAATAATAAATTTTGGATAGACCTCTATAATTCCACGTTTTAAACGTGTAGATACCATTAAGAAATCTATCATAAACTATTCACCTGTTTGTTCTTTTTCCTTTTGTTCTTCTTCTAGCTTTTTTTCAACTTTCTTGTATGTGTTGAAAACATATTTTCCAATACATGCAACTATTAAAACTTTAATAGTAACTGTCAAAGCTTTATCTAAATCAATAACTATCATTGCCGTTTTCTCCTTCTCCTTCATATTTCATTCTGTATAAGTATTCATCTCCATCAAGATCTTTAATAACTTTATACAAATTCCATCTTTCTCCTTCAGAAAGTTCTTTTCCTCTCATATTGACAAAATGAACATATCCTGATTTTCTCATTTCATCAGTTATTTCAATAGGTAATACAATACCTTCCTTAATTGCATGTTGAGTTATTACTCTTCTTACACCTAATACTCCACAATTCATATAAGTCATTCCAGCCATTTCTAGCAGCTCAAAATAGTGTTTTTTACCTATTTTAACTATTAATGCATCCATTTCTTCTCCTTTTTTAGTCTGCAACGGTGTTTAAATACCGCATAAATTGTGTCCATATCTCTTCTTGTCTCATATCATATGGACAGTTTTCTATTGTAAATAAACCACCTTTACCATCTTTATCATAGTAATGGTTCAAAAATTTATATATGGTATTACCTACTTTCTCTTCGTCAAAATGATGGTCATCCATATTTCCAAGTCCTAAGCTAACAATCATATTCCAAAACCATTGGCCAGTTCTGTTGCCATATATTGAATTACACATGATTTGTTCTTCGACTCTGAAAGATAATGCAACTATCATTTCTAATACCGAACATGGATAAATATCTAAATATCTTTCAATAATTTCATTTGAATATCCGTTTTCATAGCCAAAGCGGTATCTAAAATTGATACCGTCTTTAGCTCTGTTTTCATCCATATCGATAGTGTAGGTGAATTCTATATTGTATAAATATGATAATAATTTTTTGTAACTTAAATTGTTGTAGTCTTCAAAACCACATACAATTTTGTACATCCAATCAAAATATCTTTTTCTTAATTCATCCTTTAACATTATTCTCCTTTCAAAATATGAAAGATTACTCTAAACTGTCTTCAGAAGAATCTAAAAGAATTTCATAATCTGTTTCTTTATTTTCATTTCTTACATATACAGAATCCTCTTCATATTCACCAAAATGACTAGGGAATTCGTCACCAATAATTGACTTATAATCAACAATTCCATAACCTTTTTCATCAGTTACAACTTTATTCTTTTCGTTGTAGTATAAAGTTACGATTTTGTAGTCATCAAATTCACCAAATTGTGTAGGAGTAATGATGTATGGTTTTTCATTTCCAACAACGAAATATTCTCCATTTTTTTCTGGTTCTTCAGTTCCTTTAATTTCATTAACATAATCTTTATACAATGAAACATCATCTTTTATTGGTTTAATGCAAGGTTCTTTATGATCATTTGAATAATAATTCTTGAATGTTTCATTTGCTTTTTCAACTTCTTCATTTATGAGTTTTTCATATTTTTTCTTCAATACTACATAAGAAGCTGCAGCACCTGAAATAGCACCTGCAGCGAATGTAATAAAATATATACTATTCATTATTTTTCTCCTATTATACTTTTAATTAATGAAACCATATAGTTGTGGATAGTCATATATATCTCTATATATGTTTCCACTTCCTACATAGTCTAGTCCCTTTCATTCAGGTAATTTATTTAAGATTGGTCCGTCAACGTTGAATTCCAATAAAATTGATTTCTCGTATCCATTTATAAATGCTGATTTGTCAACATCACCAATCTCCATAATTCCGAAATCAACATATCCATCTCCGTGATTGTTTTCTGGATGTTTTGAGTCACATAACCAACCTACTACTTGACCAGTTTGCGTTTTAGGAAACCCTAGCATCTCATAAACATCATTTAAGAATAGATACCCTTGAATTCTTAATCTATCATTTGCATGATTTTGAACTTGCATTAAGAAGATTCTGTTTTGATCAGCATCTCTTACCCAATTAGGATTAGTCTCATCAAATATTCTTACATAAGGATTATCAATCTTATGATTTTCTGTATCAATGTATTGAACTGTTTTAGTTTCTTCAACTTTAGTTTTGATGTTGTTCTTTAATTGGAAATCAACATCTTTTCCAAAACGTTCTCTAACATTTTCTCTATAATGTTTAAAACTATCAGAAAGTGCATAATATGCTCCAGCTAATGCTACATTTCTCTTATTTAAGATTACGTGTGAACCAATAATAGCTCCTAATGATGCAACTCCTAATAATACTGATGGAGCATAAAGTTTAACCAATTTAACTCCTGTTTGAGTGTATACAATAGTTAAATCTTTTTTAGCATCTTGTTCTGTATATTTTCCAGATTGTCTAAGTTCTTCATCTTCTTGACATCTGTGAATCTTTTCGACTTCTTCAGCTTTTTCAGCCAATATTGCATCTACTTTAGTTGTTGCTTTGCAAGCCAATATAGTACTTGTTACAACACCTACAACACCAGCTCCTACTAAGATTTCAGGACTGTGTTTCTTTAATTCAAAACCTGCTTTGCAGGCAAATGTTTTTACACTATCGATAAATTTCATTATATATTCTCCTTTTAATTATCAATTGGTACAGCTCTTGGAAGCTTTAATAAATAACCATCTCTAACCATTATGTATTTGGCATCTGATAAGTTTGTCCAACCATAATTGTTTGCACAATGGTTATTAGTTGATATTCCAACTAAATCATATAAATCTGCAATTCTAGCAAATTGGTATTGCATAATAATCTCTTCTAATTGTGACAATACTAATTCTGCCTCTGCTCTGCTTGGAAGAACTATATTGTCATAGTCAAGTCCAGATCTATCTGTATTTGGTCTTTGCCGCTCTTCAAGTCTTTGATTATTATTCTTGTAATAACTTGCATAAGACACATTAGAAACTGGTAGATTAGTACGCTTTCTATTTGCATTGCTATCTCCATATAGAATCATATTAATCCCGTTTCCAACAATGTTTGATATTGCTTGCTTTACTGATGGTATCAGCACATCAGTTACAATATAATCTTTAACTTTTGGCATATCATCAGCTATTAGATTATCCATAAACTTTCTAAATCCGCTTTTCTTAGCAAGTTTTACTTCTCCTGTTACTACTTTTTGTGCCCTTTTTCTTTCAACTACAGGTTCGTTATTAGTTGTAGTTTCTCTGCTTTTGAAAGAATTTGAGGGATATTCTTTAATTTCCATTTTCTTCTCCTTTTTTAAAATAAAAAGGAAAGTATCTTTTATAGATACTCTCCTTAGTGTAGGTAAACAATAATTTAATTAAACTATAAATATTAAAATCTACTGAAATAGTTATTCTTCAGTTTTTGTTTCTTCTGAAGCAGCTTGTTTTTGAGCCTTCTTTTCTTTATGTTTTTTCCAAGCTGGTTTAATCCATTTCTTGTAAACAAATACTCCAACTCCTGCTAATCCAGCAGTAGCTGCAGCAGCTGTTGCAATTGTTTTGGCATTAACCGTCTTTTTTGGTTCTTCATAATATGTACAAGCAGGTTCTTGAACCGCATCAGTTTCGCTATTAACATCCTCTGTGCTAACTAAATTATCATTTAAATTTTGTTCGTCCATAATCTTCTCCTTTTTTATTATTTACCTCATATTAGTGTTATATTTTTTTGCGAATTAATATGAGGAATAATATTTTTCTTTAGGAGTATTGATGAAATCAACTACTAAAACTGGTTCATCATTTTTTGATAAAGTTGATGAAAGTTCTAATTCCACTAATCCACTAGAAATATTCCATCCTAATCTATCACCCATTTTAGTTCTTTCTAGTCCTACTTCATCATAAAAATCGTTCAATGAAACATACATTTCATTGTAATTGTACATTCTACTGTTCAATACATTTTGAGCATTTTTAATTTCACAAGGACTACTTCTAAAATACCTTCCAGATAAGTTATCATAACATAATGTATCACCATGCCCAGTTATAATAGCATCTTCTCTTTTTGCTGGTGTTTTTTCAATTCTGCTTTCAGCAACTTTTGATTTAATTTCTTTTTCTTTTTCTTCTCCAATTGTTTCAATTACTTTATCACGATATTCGTTATAACCTGTTTCAGCAATTTTATAAGCTGCTGCCAATGCTGCATAACGTTTTGTACTGATTGAACAAGATCCTATTAAACAACCAGTAGATAATACCATAAGAGCAGCTGTTGGAATATAGCATTTCCAAGTAGTTTTTACTACTTCTAATGGTTCTAATTTTTCTTTATTCTCTTCATCTTTCTTTTCTTCCATAAGTTGAAGAGCTTTAGGTGTTGATTTTACAGCTAATACTGTTGCAGTAGCCATTCCAGCAATACCAACACCTACTAAAATTTGAGGTGCATGTTTTGACGTACTAAATTTTATTTTAGAAATAACTTCATTTAAGTTAAATTTACCCATTTTCTTCTCCTTTTTTTTAAAAAAATAAGAGAGGCTTTTATGCCTCTTTCTTTAGTTGTTTTGAAACTTCTTTTGCTACTTTTTCATCCAACGCAAGGTTAGCTTTTCTTTCTGATGCATAACTTCCTCCAATTGAAGCTATAGCACCAATAACTGTAAATGCTAATCCTAAAAATGTTAACTTACTTTTTTCACCCATAAGTTTCTCCTCCTTCATTATATGTTGTTATTTTTTTGCGTGTTTATAAGAAAAAACAAGAGAGGCATAAAGCCTCATTACTTTTTGTTACTAAATATGCATGCGATTGCCAGAACCGCAATTGCAATAATAGCCACAATAGTACTCGTCATCTATACCTCCTTATTTTTTCTTTTTCTTTTTAACGAAGTGTCTAATAAGTAACACAATTAATGCAATAAATATCAGTACATCACCACATGTTACTAATATTATCGATCCTCCTAGGACTATTCCTATGATCAATAATATCAACGCTATAATTGTAATGATTACTAATATAGTTGTTAATATCATACTTTTTATCCTCCCTATTATAAGGAATGATATTTTTGCGACTACTATATAAGTTTTCTATCAAAATATGTTTCCCAATTTTGTCTAGGAAGTGGTTTCATTTTTATAGCCCACATTAGTTGTCGAACAGTAACTGTTGGATATAATCCATCAAGAGGTCTTCCAGCTTTTTTATGAAAATATGTTTTGAAGTTGGAGTTTAAATATATGTCATCAATTAGCCAAGGATCTATCTCTGTCCAATAAGTGGTTTTTGTTTTTTGGTCAAATCTTTGTTGTATAACTGAAAGACCTATATCATTTATTTTATATAGTGTACATTTTGTGTATAATTCGTGGTCACAAGTGTATGTAGTACCATATAAAGTCATATAAACTTTAGGTTTTTCGTAGTGATATCTCATTTAAAGATATCATCTATTCTATTACCTAATTTTGTTGCTTGTCCTTCAAACCAGATAGAATCGTAGTTTGTAGCAACATTGAACACTCTTATATACCAATATCTTATTGCACTAGGAATTGTTACAATAAATGGCATAAGTGGTCCGAATAAAGCATTTTGAATAGAGTGGCCAGCTTCATGTCTTTTTGTTTTTTCGTAAGGAACTTTGCATGTTAAGAAGAAGCACCCTAAATTTAATCCACCCCAATTTTCACCTATTTCAATATAATATAGGTATCTAAATCTTTTAGGTTTGTATCCAAGACACATTAATACTAAGAATGTGATTCCTCCTATTAATGACATTGGTAACCCCCAAGTAAATGATAATACGTAAAATAAAATAACTTTAAATTTGTTCATATAGTCTCCTTTCTTTGAAAAATAAAAGAGAAGTACCTTTTTAAGATACCTCTCATTTTTTAATTGAATTTGAATAAACTAGAAATAATGTTTCTGCTAGGTGTAGTAGTGAATGTATAATCTTTCTCAAAATTGCACACTTGTTTCATTGCATAATTTTGGAATAAACATTTTCCCACAAATAACCCAATCGGTACTACAGATATTTCAACTACTTTTATCCGTCTATTGATTCTATCTGATTTAGTATTCTTTCCAATCTTTTCTTTCTCTAATTGAATTGTTGAATTATTTTTTTCTTTTTCTAATTCAACTTTTTCAAGTTCGATTTTCTTATTGAATTTGTTTACTTTGTCAGCCGATTCAATCTCCTTCAATCTAATTAAACGATCTGCAGCTTTAATTGCATTATCAAAGTCTCTTTGTTTGTCTTCTTTATTAATGTAATTATCACTGAGCACATATTGAAGATTAGTTACCACAACTTCCTCTAGTATTTCTTTTGTTTCCATTTAATTCTCCTTTCTATTATAGAACTATATTTTTTTGCTCAAGAGTTAATCAATTTGTTCAATCTGAAGAATAACTCTTTTTTTGTGTTCTACACCATCCAGATCATTTAGCTCAATACAATATTGATCTTTGTCTGGATCAGAAGTATTAACTTTCAACTTTCCAAACGTGTTTCTCTTAATATAAGCAACATGTTCTACTATTGCTCCAACGATTGCACCTCCTAGAAAAGTAGTTGCACCAAATGCTAATAATTTTTTGTTCATTTTCTTCTCCTTTCAAAATATTTTTAGCAATATCAAAATATCATTGATTGTTGTCACCTGCGTACTGAATTTAAAAAAAGAATAGAGCCTTATAATAAGACTCTATCTATTTAAAACAAGTAGCGAATATCACACCCATATAACACTATTATTTTTTTGCGAACAACAAAAATAAAAGAGCCTTAATTGGCCCTTTTAGTAAAAAGTTTTTCCTTAATATTATTGTAAGTTCTTTTAACGCCTGCTCTAATTTCGCATTAGACATAAGAACACAACTAGCAACACAAATTGGTAAAACTATTTGTGCTAACCATAGTCTAACTTCTCTAGCAGCTTCAACATTCTTATAACTCATATGTTATCTCCTTTCGTATTAGAGCATGATTTTTTGCTAATTTTTGTAAGCCCTATTCTAGCTTAGAAATCAGAAATCTAGATTTGAAAAAGAAAAGTGCATGGCTGAGGGCTATTATCTGAATTCAATGATAATAGACTGCCGACCACATCTTACATTTCGCTTCTATGATGATTTCTCTTTTGTTCCTTTTTACTTTTCTCATATAAGAGTAGTAATTTTTTGCGAACAAAAAAGAGAGAGTCTTATTCAGACTCTTTCCATTTAAAATGCTGATACTTTTTTTAAATTATTACGCTTGTCACAAACGCTTTTTATTTTTTCGTCGATCATTCTACCTTTGTCACTATATTTATTTGCCTTATCTAAATACTTTAGATCAAGTGAAATAATAAATCTATCTCTATATTCAATATACTTATCAAAAAATTTTTTACTCTTTCTAATAAGGCTATACATTTTACGACTCAAATATTTGTATTTGACATTTCTAATAAAGTTTTTCATAATATATCTCCTTTTTATTATACATAATGAAAATTTTGCGAATAAAAATGAAAGAGGCTTATCGTTTAGCCTCTAACAATATCGTATACTTTTTTGCATCTTTTATCTAAGTACTTGTATGTTGTATCACGACATTTGTCATACTTTTTATTTTGCATATTAAGTTTTTTGTTTAACTTTTCAAGATCTTCCTTATTCTTTTTAATCTTGTTCTTAGTTCTAAAAATCCTTTTTTTGCTTATTTTTAATTTTGACTCATATACGAACAACTTAATGTACTCAATAATTTTTTTCATAAGTATTCCTCCATATTAGAGTATGAAAATTAAGCGAATAAAAAAGAGCATGCATATAATGCACACTCTCAATATTATTAAAACTCATTCAACTTATTCAAAATATCACTTATTCTACTTTGTAATGAACAATATAATTCTTTCTGAGATTTCACGTATGAGATCCACTCAGATATTGTCCAACAATATACTAATCCCATTACTATGATCATAGTGATTAACCAAAATTCAGTTGCAGTCATTTAAATCCTCCTTAATCTCTCATTTTATTAAGTATCCAGAAGAACCTTCTATATCTGTCATAATAGATATCTCTACTGCATGGCATCTTCAACATTGTTCTTAAGTATGTATATGATAAACCCTCAGTAACCCCTTTTAGTATGTAATCCCATATAAGGCCATCGGCTTCTTTAGCTGCTCTTTCAACCATTTCAATTTTTTCTGAATAATATGCTTTGTATAAAGCTATTTTTGATGTTAAATCACTTGGTATATTTGTTGAATATACTTTTTCAATAGTAGATAGAGTTGGTCCAGCATTGCTATAAGATGCATATTTTCTTTTCCACTCTGGATATTGCATGCAGAAATGTTTGAGTTCGTAATGTCTATGGCGATCAATCCAATATTTATTTTTCTTTGAAAGTTCTGGTCTCATTACGCTCATTGTTCTTTTTCTCCTTTAATGCACGATATTTGTATATTTTCTTGATAAAAACAATAGTAGATTTTCTAAGTCGTTCCTTACTAACCTCTCCTTCCACTATTACTGTTGCGTTTTTGTAGTCAAATTGCCTCATACAAGTCGTTTACCTAAGAATATTTCAAGTGCTTCAAGATTTGATAGTCCAAGAACCTCCTTAATTCTTGTTGCTTCATTAATAGTGAATGGTACTTCATTATTAAGTTTCATCTCCATCAATTTCTCATCAATTCCAATCAGTTTTGCTACTTCTGATACAGTTACTCCTTTCATGTTTATTTTTTCTCTAATAATATTCGCATTCAATGTGAATACCTCCCTTTATATTGCATTAGATGCGACAATCAAAAGATAGCATGTATTTGCACAATATGCAATATTTTTATTCAAAAAGCTGTTTATTTGCATATATGCGATAAGTAATGTAATATAAATCTTATACTAATAAGGAGGTGTAATAATGCTTATAGGCCAACGAATAAGAGCCTTAAGAAAAGAGAAAAATATATCAATTGACGAACTTGCAGAAAAACTTGGAAAGAACAGAGCTACAATATATCGATACGAGAAAGGAGATATTGAGAATCTTCCATTAGACATACTAGAACCACTTGCAGAAGCTTTAAACACAACTCCAGGATATATTATGGGTTGGGATAATCGTTCTTTAGTAGGAACTTGTATAAAAGATGGTGAAAAAGAGTCTATATATTTTGCTGTAAATGATAAAAATGTTAAACATGTTGAACTATGGCATGACATTTTCGGTATTGATGCTTTTACAGATGAAGAGTTCAATAAATTAATTGAATATGGCAAGTTCTTAAAGTCATTAAGAAAAGGAGAGTAATTATGTATAAAGAGTATCCAACATTTTATAATTATCAAACTAAAGAATATGGTAGAAAATCAAGACTTGACGATCCATTGCTAACAACTGAAGAAGTTCTCGAAAAGCATAGTAAGATATTAGAAGAATATGCTATAAAACATCTTGGAGGACCTATTCCAGATGAAAATAAGTACATGGAAGTATGTAGTGGTGAATCACTCAAAGATAGACCTGAAATAACACGACTTTTGAGAGATATAGAAGATCCAGAAGTTAAGGCAATACTTGTTGTTGAAGTTCAAAGGTTAAGTCGTGGCGACTTAGAAGATGCTGGTAAGCTAATACGACTTCTTAGATATACTAATACATTTGTAATAACTCCAATGAAGATATATGACTTGAGAGATGAATATGATAGAGATGCTTTTGAGAGAGAATTGAAGCGTGGCAACGAATATCTTGAGTATTTCAAGAAAATTCAAGCTCGTGGAAGACTTGCAAGTGTAAAAGAAGGTAACTATATTGGTTCAGTCGCTCCTTATGGATTCGATAGAATCATAAAACAAGATGGTAAGAAAGAATACCATACTTTGATTGAAAGAAAAGACCAAGCAGACATAGTTAGAATGATATTTAACTGGTATTGCAATGACGATATAGGCGTTACTGCTATATGCAGAAGACTTGAAGAACTAGGTGCTAAGACTAAAACAGGCTGCAGCACCTGGAAACCAAGTATAATATTCAGTATATTAGAAAATGTGCATTATATTGGTTGCGTTCGTTGGAATTGGAGGAAAACTATAAAAATCATTGAAGACCAAGAGATTAGAAAACTTAGGCCAAAAGCGAAAGTTGATGAATATTTGGTATTTGATGGTAAACATGATGGTATAATTGATGAAGAAACATTCTATAAAGCTAGAGAAATAAGAGGTAAAAGGCATCGAACTAAAGGTAATTTGTCTCTTAAAAATCCTTTTAGTGGTATAATGTTTTGCAAGAAATGTGGATGTAAGATAGGATATAATACTTACACTAGAAATGGTGTTGAATATGCTCCTCCTAAGCTTGTATGTAACAACCAAGTTCATTGCAAAACTGGTTCAGTAGAGTTCAGTGAAGTTTTTGATTATGTTGTTAATACTTTGAAAGAATGTATAGACGACTTTGAAGTAAGAATTGAGAATAACCAAGATGATTCAGTTAAGTTGCATGGTGACTTGATTAAGAGACTTCAAAATAAGTTATATGAACTTGAGAAAAAGGAAGTTGAGCAATGGGATGCTCAATATGATCCAGATCCAAATAAAAGACTTCCTCAACATATTTTCCAGAAGTTAAATGAGAAAGTATTAAAGGATAAAGAAGAAGTAAATAAAGCATTAGCTAAAGCAAAAGATTCAGCTCCTAAACATGTTGATTATAGAGATGAATTAATTAAAATAAAAGATGCTTTAGGAATGCTCGAAGATGATGATATTGATGCTAAAACTAAAAATCAGTATCTAAGAGACATTATTGATAAGATGGAATATGAGCGTGGAGAGATAGTACGAATCGGTAAAAAGAATGCTGAGAAATATGGTGCAGACATATCAAAAGGTCTGCAATACCATATTCCTCCTTACAAGATACGTATAAAGTTGAAGTGTGATTAATTTAGGAGTCATGTAAACCCTCATTCATAGGGTAGTAATTGATACCGATGGCTTTATAATAAGGTTAAGAGCAAAAAGAAGAGCCTATGATTTTTAGGCTCTTTTCTTTAAAATAAATTTAAATGTTTTAAATCTTTCTTTATTATTTTCTTTGTATATGTATTTAGAACACCAATTATAGAATCGTAAAATATCTATTTTTCTTCCACTATATATTTGATATGCAACAGAACCATTATCACAAAAACCATGATCTATAGTTTTTAGATTAAATTTGTCTTCTGCAATACAATGCATAATAAATTTCAAATTTTTAACTAATTCTAGATTACTATAATTAATGCAACTTATACAATCATTAAAAGTAATAATTTTATTAAAAAACATAAATAAATCCTCCTATAATACAATATGATTTTTATGCTCAGGAGAAAAAGAAGAGGAATATAATTCCTCTATTGATGTAAATCAATTTTAATTATTTTAATCTTTTTATGACCACATGCTTTTAATATAGATTTTTCACGTTCAGCAGCTTTTCTAGTTGTAAAAGCATCTGGATCAGTTTGTTCTACATTAGTTCCATATGTTATAAATGTTAAAATATAAATATATTTACTACTCATATTTATTAATTCCTTCCTCTATTATAGAAGGTATATTTTTTGCGAAATAAAAAGAAGAGCCTATGATTTTTAGGCTCTTTTCTTATTTTTCTTTTTGTTATCACTTTCATCAATGTTGATTTCACACACTGGTACTGGTTGTTTTCCTTTCTCAACACTAACAATGCTTTGCACTGTATGGCATATCATTGTTGTTATAAAGAATAATCCTAAACCTCCTACCTTAATGTAGCTATCACCTTTTTTGATTTCCATAATAATATCCTCCTATAATATAATAGGAAAATTTTGCGAAAGTGATTATTGTTCTAATTCATTTATTCTTGCTCTAGCTTCTTTACGTTTTTCTAATATTTCTGAATATTTAGTCTTTAATTGGTTGAATAATTCTTCATCTTCTATTTTTGCTTCATTAAGTTTTGTGATTACATAATCTGTATTATCGAGATAAAACTTTAAATCAGCAATTTCATTATTTTTTATTTCTTGCTTATATTCTTCAGTTGCTTGAAGTTCTACATCATCTACTTTAACTAATTTATTATCTTTAATAGCCCAAAACTTACCATATTCAACAATATAAGTTTCTTCAACTTCTTCTTCTGGTAACTCAATAAATGGTGTATCTTCTTTTACTTCTATATCTTTAGGGTATCTTTCACATAAATATCCAGTTTCTTTATCATAATAAACTTTCATATTTTTCTCCTATTAATATGGTTGAATTGCGATTATATAAAATGCACTACCAGCTGCACCACTGGTTGATGTTGCTCTATAACTGCATCCACTTGTTGTTACATCAAATACGTTTACGTTATTTGTTACATAAGAGTTAGTACCATAAACACCAATTGCTACATATGGTACTCTAGTAAAACTAACTCCAGTAAATGTTATTGACTTTGAAGAAGTTGAGTTAAACGCATCAGTAATTCTTCTACAGAAAATTTTTAATTTATAACTTGTTGATGAGTTGTTTGTTAATGTTGAGTATGCATAAGAATCTGAAGAACCATTACCAGTTGAGCCAGCCATAGTTGCAACATTTGAATAAATTGTATTAGTCCATGGCACGTTGACATATGCTCGACCATCAGGGTCTGTTTCAATAGCGTAATAACGCCCAGATGTAGTGCTTATAGCATTAATATTTCTTGATGTGTTATCTGGTACTGGTACATCAGTACCATTATTATACATAGAATGATATGCAGATGAACGCCATGGCTTAATTCCACCTAGTGTTGTATTTGTTGCTACTGAAATATCACCACTACCGCCACTAATAGTTAAATCTCCACTGCCTAAAATTGAATTACCATTAATAGTTTTTATGTTTGTACCGCTAACTAATTTATCTTGCTTTCCACTAATATCTTGATGAGAAGTAATTACTGTTCCTAAATCAATAGTTCCGCTAGAGGTAATAGTGCCTTTTGTTGAACCATTCATTTTTACTGCTACTGAAGTTACTGTACCAGTATTAGTTGT
>JBJEFS010000008.1:3190-20539 GCA_051874325.1 Anaeroplasma sp. | reverse complement strand
ATTTTAAAAGCTAGTATTAGCTTCATCCTATTGTGCCGCTACCACAATAGGATTTAAGCTTTAGAACTGCATAGACAATATATTAAAATAGATACATTCTATCCATCATCTAAGTTATGTCATTGTTGTGGTTTTAAATATAAAGGTCTAAAACTAGAAGAACGCTTTTGGACTTGTCCTGAATGTGGAACATATCTAGATAGAGATGAAAATGCTGCCATTAATATATTAAATGAAGGTCTTAGAATTTTAAGTAGAAATACTGATGGAAGGTCAGGAAGTGATAAATCACTTAAGCCTGTTGATACTGGTTTGGTTACAAACCTTGAGCAGGAATCAGTCATAGTTTATAGTAAGACTATAAACCACGCTGGAAAGTCCTCTGTTAATGCAGAATGACAGCTTCATAATAATCTTCCCACTTTTCCTTTAATTTATTTTTCTGAACTTCTGACAAATCTTGTGCATACATTCTTGCTTCTCGCAATCCAACCTCATATTCCTTCATTATTGCATTCAATAATAAATCATCTTCAGGTTCTTTCTTATATGCATTATAATTAAAGAACGTATATCCTTGTCTAACTGCATTTATAAGAATGTTATAATGCATTTCATCAGTTAGACGTTTACAAGACAAATCATCTAACAATGGTAATAGATATTCCTTACATGATAGAAATCTATTTATCATGAATTGACTATAACCTTCTTTTAATTCTGGTGGCAATTCATTCCATGTTGGATATTGTTTTGTTGTAAATACTTTTAATACATCAAATAATGCGGCCATTTTCAATCCTCTTAAACTTAGTCAATCTAGAAATTGGCCATTGGTCAATACGATTATTCCATTTATTATAGAAATTTTCTCTTAACTTATTAAATTGAGGTGGCATTTCACCACTAGATTTATGGAATACTTCTATATTTGTATTGATACCAACTTTATATCCTCTAGATAATACTTCACAACAAATGTCTGCATCATAAAAATGGAAGTCTGGCAACCATTCATCATAACGAAGACCTTCTTCAAATATCCATCTTGGAAAGAACATACAACAACCATCTACTGTTGCAGCATAATCAATTACGCCTAAATGTTCAATCATTGCGTATTCATAGTCTTCCATAATTGGATTACCATCTTTATCAACGTATGTTAAACCATTTACTTGTTTTGGTCTTCTACTACCTTGTTTGATAGCACCTAAACCGTTTATTTTACGATTTGGGTCCCACCAAGTACAACTTGGATAAAGACAAGCACATCCAATTACACCAACCACACCAACTTCATGTGTTTTAGTCATTTCCTTTATTTGCCATTCTACAACGTCAGCTTTTGTTCGAACAGTTGCATCATCGTGACGAATACAAACAATTTCTTCATCAGGAAATTCCTTCAAAAAAGTTTCAATTCCACGATTTAGTTTCTTACACATTGAATCATCTTCAATGTTAGGAACATAAATGCATTTTGGGTCTGGTTTTTCAGGAAGTTCTTTAGTTGGAACTATTGTTATCATTTAAAACCTCTGGAATCATTCTAACTACAAAAGTATCTTGATTGGCATTTGGATTTGACTTTAAGTTTGCAAATTCCATCATTATAGCTTGGCCAAATTCAGATACAGCACTTGATCTGCCATCTTTAAATATAACTAATTTTACAAAAGGTATCTCACCTTTTAACTGTTTTATTCTATCGTTTTTATCTAAATTTGGACTAATTCTTTCAATATCAATGGGTATTTCATGGAAACCAAAAGATTTTTGAATAATCTTTTGACGTTCATCTTCAGTTGTTGTCTGAGTAAACAAATAGTAAGCAAACTTGCATTGCTTCTTTGCATCTTCAATTTTTTCTAAAATCTCTTGTTTAGTCAAAGGTTCTTTTGGAAAGTCCTTTAAGAATTCAAGAATTTCTTTCATTTGTAAATCAAACAATTGTCCAAGACGGACAAATTGTAGATTATTATCTTTATAACATGCAGTCATAGGAAGAGCAGAACGTCTCATTGTTTTTGCTAAGACTTCTTTCTGTTGTTCTGTATTGACTTCAACAAAATATAAGTAATGATTATTGATATACTCAATAGACTTCTTATATTCTTGACAAAGATGGCATGAATCTGTTGTGAAAATATAAACGTCATTCAGCCGTGTTTGAAGCCAAGAAGCCAATTATCAAAATTTATCTTCTGACTATCAAACACGTGTGTTCTCCTTTTTAAATAATTTCATATAATTATCACCATATTTTAAGTTTATATAATTTATTTCTTTAGAAATATCAACAATTATTTTTACGTTATTTTTTAACATACATTGATATTTTACTTTATATAATTCATTAAGATTTTTATTATAAGGATTTATAAATTCTCCTTTTTCATTAAAAAAATGTGGACCTTTTATTTCAATTAATTCATTATTTACTTTAAAATCAGGTTCATAATAATGTTCTTTTCCATTAAAATCATATTTTAAATATATTTTTGGATGATATTCAAAATCTATATTATGATCTTTTAACCAAATATAATAAGCTAATTCCCAACCACTATAAAACATTTTTAAAAGAACGTATTTGTTTTTTAACTATTTTATTACAACATTTACAATTAAAAATAATTTTTGTATATCTATTATATCTTATATTATTAGAATTATATTCTTCTAATGTTATAATATCATTCATATTATATCTCCGTAAAAATTAAGAATCTTCCAAATTCTATTTTATTTATTAAATGAGTTAGTGATATTTGGAAGCTATCACAAATTTGTACGGAGTCAAATCTGTCCTCATTAATATATTAAATACAACTAAATAAATCAATCATGCATGCCGCAATCTGAATAGATGGGTCTGCACTAAATGAACATCTATACTCATAGTCTGACAAATACTTATATCCAAGTCCTTTGTTCTTTAACTTAGGAATTAGCTCAACAAAGAAATAACTGAATACATCTGAGTATGACAAACCATGTTCGTTAATATATTTACGTGCTTCAGTATGCTTCTTATTAAGAACCAAATTACTTAATTCTTCACCAATATTCTTGTAATAAACAATATCCTTATCTATTTCATCTTTCATCATTGCATACTTCTGACAGATTGCAATAACTTTACGAATAGATGGATATTGTGCTTCAACTAAGTCAACAATAGCTTGTCTATCATATTTAATCTTTTCAAACTTCAAAATACCTTCAACACGCTTAACTGTCTGTTCCTTCATTTCTGCAACATATTCAGGTTTCTTGAAGTCAAACTCGAATTCCATTGTTCTACCTTCATGTAGAGCATCAATAATCTTTGCAGGGAAATTACAAGTCATAATAAAGCGACATGCATTTGGATAATCTTCAATAAATGCACGTAATGCCTTTTGACAATCTACTGACAAACCATCAGCTTCATCAAGAATGACAATCTTTTGCTTTGCTGCTTCTGCATCTTCATTAAATCCAGAGAAACCCATTGTCATTGCAAATTCAGAAATAGTTGTCTTAACAATATCCTTACCACTATCCTTAGAAGCATTAATATAAAGTGTTTCAGCACCTAAATCTTTAGCAATAGCTTTAGCAATAGTAGTCTTGCCTGTACCAGGTGTTGAAGATGATAACAAAAGATTAGGTAAATCCTTTGTCTTCAAAATTTTTCTAAAGAAATTCTTATAATCTTTAGGTAGAATTACATCTTTAATTGTCTTTGGTCTAAAAGCTTCTACCCAAAGGAAACATTGTTCTTCAGTCATTACTTCCTCTTTTCTCTACGTTCTTTTCTATTACGTGGTCTGAAATATGCACCTGATGGTCCAATTTCTTTTTCATATTCATTATTAGGGAAAATACAATTACATGCAATTGGTTCCTTAATGAAAATCTGTTTTCCATATTCATCTAACTTTGGCTGACCATTTGCATCTACATCTGGAACTAACCTACGTCCTGTCCATCCACGACCATGACACTTTTTACACTTTGGATTTGGCTTATTATAAACAATACCCATACCAATACAAGCAGACTCAATGACGTCCCATGGATCCATATCATTGACGTTTGTTCTATCTGTCATTTGGTCATCAGTTAGGAAATCATTTACTCCGCTCATAATTAACTCTTCTTAGAAATGTAAAGGTTCATATTAATATCATCATTTCTGTCCATTGCAAAGTGAACAAGGCCAGCTGATGCAACTTCTACAGTATATCCAGCTTCAGGCATCTGCTTTAGACCCTTAGTCTGAATTTCTAGAACACCATTTAGATTTGCAGGTGTTGTTAACTTATATTCAACATCATAATAGTTAGATGTCTTCATATTCTTCAATGTAATCTTACAAACATCATTATCCCATGTGAACTTAATAGTATCTGCTTCGATAACACTATCCAACATATAACGTAGATGCTTGAATTCTTCCTGTGTGATTGTAAATTTACAATCAACTGCTGGCATCTTAATCTGATTGAATACCGGCTGAGTTAGAACATCTGCACGAGCAGCACGATAAGAAATCTTCTGCTTTGTCTTAGATGACTTAATGATAATATCAGTTGTTTCATTGTTTGCATTTACAACTCCATCAAGAACTGGAGTATCAGACAACTTTTCATCCTTACTCTTAATATCAAATACACGGAAACACTTAACAAACTTTGTGAAATCATAGAATGCAAGCTTTGTTCCTGTGAAATTCAAATAATCTTCTGGTGCAGACAAAGTATAACAGACTGAAACATCTGGGTCATTTGCTCTGATAGCAATAATTTTTGCGTTTGCATCTTTGTTGATAATCAACTGCTTTTGAATTTGAGAAGCTTCATCCAATAAATCAATTAAATTCTTATTATAATTCATTTTTATACCTCATTATTAATTTTAATGTATTACAAATATAGTAACTTTTCGAAAAGTGTTGCTATCATAAGAGTATAATTTTTCTAATTATTTCTCGTATTTAAATTGTTTAAGATAATTTTTACCATATTTTTCATTAATGTAATCTAATATTGGTTTTATTTCTTCATCTGATATTATTTTAACATTATTTTTAATCATACATTCATATTTTGCATAATCTTTTGTGTTATTATATGGATTTATTAATTCATGTTTTTCATTAAAAAATTGTTTTCCTTTTATTTCAATATATTGTTCATTTATTAAAAAATCTGGATAATATAAATGTTTTATATTATCAATAATATATTCAAATGGTGTATTTGGTTGATATTCAAAGTCTATATTATGATCTTTTAACCAAATATAATATGCTAATTCCCAACTAGAATCAAATTTTATATTATTAAACGTATACAATTTTTTAATTTTTGATTTAACTTCAGGATTTTGTAATGGTATATAATATCCAGTTTTATTATAATATGTTTCTTTTGCTTTTTCTCTATTATTATAATTTTTATTATTATATTTTTCTTCTTTTGTTTTATTTGCTATTTGATGAATTTCTGGTAATCTAAAAACATTATCAACACCATATTTATCTATGATCGTTTTTTCTGCTTTTTCTTTAATAGATTTTATTTGAAAACCTGTTCCTTGTCCATTATTATTTTTACAACTTTCTATACGTTTTTGTTGAATTTCTGGAAGTTTTAATAAATTAAACATCTTTTGCTTATTAGTTGGATTTTCCATTACATTATAATAACCAGTATTTTTAAATTCTGTTTCAGATTTTAACTTATATACTTCCGGATCTGCTGTAGAACATGCTCTAGAACAATGTTTTCTAAAACCTTTTCGTAATGAAAACCATTGTGTATCTTTTCCACAAACAGGACAAACGCCTTCGTCTTTTTGTTTTAAATACTGAATATAATAATCTTTTGATAATAAATTATGAACTTGATTTATATGCGAAGCCAAGCCAGTATAAGAATTAAGTTCACGATTACAAATTTTACATTGTATCATTTTAAACCTCTAGAATTTTATAACTATGGGCATCATAGTTATTTTATTTATAAAATAAGTTAGGGAAAGGATGCCGCCTTTCCCAAGTGAACTAGAGGTTTCACCTGTCCTTATTTTTCATATCTTCCATTTTTACCTTGTCGAGCAAAATTTTCTTTATTTTTTTCATAATAAAAATTCCATATATCTTTTTGTTTCATTCCAAGTGCAATATATAGTTTTAAAAATTTGATCATTACATTATCTATCATATCATAAAGAACTGTGTATGGAACTTTTGGTTCAAATGAATCATAAGTTTTCCAAGCTTTATATGGAAGTTGTTGCATTATTTGTCCAAATGCAATAATATAATCACCAATAAGATATTTAATACTGTTTTCACCAATTGTCCCAGTTTTAAAATCTTCTAATGCTTTATTATAATAAAAATCTAATTCTTCTTTTGGTTTTAAATTAATATAAAGTAATGTATTCATTAAAAAATGAAATGCATCTGTTAATTCAAATTTTGATAAATCAGTAATTTCATAATTATCTTTTTGTAATTGTTCATCTAATTCAAATAATTCAGTTATAACACTACCTAAATAATAAATAGACATTCCTGATTTAATAAATAAGTTTTCTTTAGAATCAGGTGTTAACGTTCCACGCTTTTTACCTAACATATTCTGCAGAGATTCCTGCATCTCAAACATAGTCTTTAGTGGCTTTGCAACCATTTCTACATTTTCTACCATATATTACCTCAAAATTACAATTTCACAATCTGGATTTATGTATTTCTTTGCTACTTCTTTAACCTTTTCAAAGGTAATCTTAGACAAATTATTTGGCATCTGTGGAAGACCCTTATTAATTAGGTCATTGACATGAGCAAATCTAAATAGCTTCATTTCTTCCTTTTCACACTGAGCCATAGACATAATCATATCGTATCTTTCTTTAGTCAAATACTTATCTACATTATTTAGAAGATCATTATAAACGTTTGTCAATTCTTCTTCATTTTCCTTTGTTGTGCATGACTCAAATGTTAGAATAGAATCATTCCAAATATGGTCAACCATTCCATGAGAGAAGTATGACAATCCACGCTTAACTCTAATTTCTTGTGTCAATGGAGAATTCAATCCATCAGAAATCATTGCAACAGCAACATTCATGAATGGATAATCAGACTTACTTACCAACTTCTTAGAATGAACTAAGAATGCAGACTTATCCATTGGCAATACTTCTTGCTGAATCAACTTATAATCTTTCTTATACTTAATCTTACGTGGCTGTCTGATTAGTTCTTCTGCATATTCAATATTCATATCAGACAAATCAGTAGATGTTGGACCAACTTCAATAATACGTGCTGGCTTTAACAACATTTCCTTATATGTTTTCTTTACATCTTCTAATGTGAAATTCTGAATACAAGAAATTTCACCAATTGGACCATAATCACCATAATGTGTTCTCATCCAGTTCAAAAACTTACCAGAAACTGGGTCATTGAAGTTATCCATATATTCCTGAATAACAACTGCTTTTTCTTTCTGGAATACTTCTTCAGTTAGATTATCAAGACCACCTAGAAGCTTCTTTAATACTCTCTTCTTAATATCAGAAGTCAAACGTGATGCAAGACCTCTCATATAAACTACAATATGTTCATGACCAGTATATGCATTCCAGTCAACTGCATTTGCAGTCAAAGTATCATATTCATCAATAAATGTTTTACAAATTAAATGTTCCATCAAATGCATTGTACCATACTGACCTTCTTTTTCAAATAGGGAACCACTATTAAATACAACTGTAAATGATGTTTTCTTTACTGAACTTTTCTTATAAATATATGCCATTATTTTCCTTATATTTTTTCTACTTTAATGTTATGTTTCTTTAAAAACTCAATACCTGCATCAGATCTATCATATAAATCTACGTAATAAACTGTCTTAATTCCAGATGCTAGAATAAATTTAGCACAGTTTGAACATGGAGCAATTGATACTACCAATGTGCATTTACTAACATCTACATGATTTTTTAAAGCATAAGATAAGCAATTCACTTCTGCATGAACTTCATTTACTTCACTAAACTCATGATGCTTAAATCTATAAACTTCTTCCGAAACTGGTTCACCATCTATGTAAAAATTTCCATGATTATCATGTGAAAATTTATCACAACAATGTTGGTCACCAGATGGAACACCATTATATCCACATGATAGAATTCTACCATCATGAACTAATAACGCAGCTACTTTTAATCTGTCGCATGTAGAAAACTTAGCATATTCTACTAATGCTACTTTATACAAATGTTTATAATCCTTCATTTAACCTTCTTCAATACTTCAATATATTCTGAGACCTTTTCAAATATATCTGTCATGCCTTCATTGATTACTAATTGAGTAAATTTCTTACCAGAGAATTTACCTGGCTTGAATGACTTAACTGCTTCGTTAATATCTTCGACATACATCTGTGGAATACAATCAAATGAAATTAACTTAAAGTTTTCCATGAATTTTTCTTTAAGATTATTTTCTTCTAACCACTGATCTACACCAGAATCAATAATCTTTGCAACTGTGACTTTACCAACTCTTGACTTTAACTTAGGAATGTTATCACTCTTGTCACCAAGAATAATCTTCTTCATAAGTTCATGTTCAGGATTCAATACTTCTACATAATTATGCATCATACCATCATATTGCTTATAGTTAGGAAACTTATAAAGCTGATAGAAGTCATGATCAGTAGAAATGTTGATAATATCCCAATCAGGATTGCTACGTGTGATAACAGCAATCAAATCATCTGCTTCACACTTAGGAACATCCAAGAATTGGATATTAGGAGCACAATCTTTCAATGCTTCAATGAGTTTATTAGAAATAGGAAAGAAGACGTCAAAATCTACAATAGACTTTGCTCTAAATGCTTTTCTATTTTCCTTATAACTTTCAGAGACATCTTTTCTCCAAGAAGTATTATCCATACAACAGATAATCTTTTCTGGACAATTGTCCTTAATAGTTTTTAAGAATGAGCGCATAAAGATTGCCTTAAATTCCTTAAATTCTTTTTCGTGCGGCTTGACCGGATATGCAAAGAGACACCGCATTATCAAATTGCTTAGGTCAAATAACATTACTTTTTTTCTATTTTGAACTACTTTATTCATAATATACAAATATATAAAAAAACAGTAAGTCGTAAACTTACTGTCATAGATATATTTCTAATTTTCTATTTATTTTTAATAATCTTCATTTGTATTATTTGTATCATTATAATAATCTTCAGATGAATTCACTAAAGAATTCATTGCAGAATTTGCTAGATCTATTTCATTATTTTCAAGTTTTTTAAGTATATTATTTAACATTTTATCTACTAAATCATTACGTTTATCAATAAGATCTAAATATCCATAACGATTTGTTATAATTTCTAATAATTTATTTTTCACTTTTTCTTTTAAATTTTTATTTTTTATTATCTTATTAAAAATAAGTCTTAAAAATTTATTATTTAAAATTTTTTTAACAATTTGATATTCTATTCTTTCTAATTCTTCCGTTAAATAATCTTCAGCTCTAGGGCCATCAAGAACTGCTAATATTCTTAAAAATGGACTAAATAATATACTTAAACCACTATCAAGAAATTCAAAAAATGATTCTCTAAATGATTCTGTGATATATTCAGTTTTGTATAATTTATAACCATGTTCTCTTAATTCTTTTTTTGCTTCTAATAAATTCATTGAATTCTCCTTTTATACATATAATTAAAAGTTTCTACTTTATTTATAACATGAACTTTGTTACTTTTTAATGTTTCTACTTTATTTATAACATGAACTTTGTTACTTTTTAATCATAGCATCTTGACACTTCTATATAAATATATCAAGGAGTAATATAATGTTAAAGGAAAGATTTCAAATTAAAAATGTAAAATCTCCTTGGAAAAAGGATAAGGGAGCAAATATTGACTCTCCTGTATATACTTATGAAAAGGGAGATAAACCATTAGGTGTTATTTATGGATGTTTCAGTCCATTCACAGGTAAATATGGACATGCAAGACTTTTAGATAGAGGTGAACAAGAAGGTATCGAAGACTTCATTATTGTTTCACCTTATAAAAATCAGCCAATCGATAATGACCGTAATATGTTCACTTTGGAACAGAAGGTTAAAATTGCAGAAGCTGGATGTAAAGATTTAGGATATAATATCTTAGG
This sequence comes from Anaeroplasma sp., assembly GCA_051874325.1. GTDB lineage: Bacteria > Bacillota_I > Bacilli_A > Acholeplasmatales > Anaeroplasmataceae > Anaeroplasma. Next base: position 10,297 of record JBJEFS010000008.1, on the reverse strand, counting down.
AGCATATACAAGTAAAGCACATTTCTTCTTAGATGCACTTTATGAATATGCTGAAATGTACCCAGATTATCGTTTAGTTCTTATTTGTGGACCAGATACAGCAGACTTATATGGAAAGTATTGTGTTCCATTTGGTGAAGAATATGAACTACAAGATGAAAATGACATTGGTAAATTTGAAATCTTATATTGTACTGACAGAGGTGATAAAGAAGTATCTGGAACTAAAGTAAGAGAAGCTATTAGAAATGGCGATAAAGAAGCATTCTTAGAAATGACTGGATATTCACCAAAGATGTGGAATTTATGTGTTAAATTCGCAGCAAAGAATGGCGTATTGGATCTAGAAGGTTATAATATGAAAGAAAACACAAATACAACATTCAAGAAATTATTGAATGAAGATACACACTCATTACACATGGAAGACTCTATCCTAAAGGGTAAAGCTTACATTTCTAGAATGTTAGGTTTCTATAATCAAGTATTCGATACATTGACTGGTTCTATTGATAAAGAAAAGCCAGGAATTACTGTAAAGATTGATGGTGCTCCAGCTATCACAATGTATACAAAGTTCCCAGGTCTAAAAGGTCCAGGTGTATCTACAAAGTCTATTTTCAATGCAACACCAAAGGTTTATACTACAGATGAAGAAATTGAAGCAGATGACCGTTCTCCAGAATTGAAGGCTAAGTTGAAAGCAGCATTAAAATTGGCTAAAGCAAAGATTATTCCAGCTGGTGAAATTTGGCAAGGTGACTTACTATTCACTAAAGGTGATATTAAGAATTATACAGATGACAATGGTCAGAAGTATATCTATTTCAAACCAAATACATTAGTCTATGCATTACCAGTAGGTTCTGATGGTGCAAAGAAGGCTCTAGCTTCTGATATTGGTATTGTATTCCATACACGTTATAAAGGTAGTTCAGTTCAAACAGTTAAGCAGTCTAATGATGCTTCTACAGATAAATTAAATGGAATTCCAGAATGGGCATTCGTATTAGATGCACGTCTACCTAACCTATCAGGTGTTCAGACTCTATCAGACCAAGAAGCAAGTGATATTGAAGATTCTCTATATGATTTGCATTCATTATGTTCTGAAATTGTAAATGATGCTGACTATGATTTGTTAGTAAACAATACAGACTTTATTAACTTCTATGTAATGACATTACAGAATAATAAAGTTGACAAATCAGAACTAATTGATCCAGAAACATTCGTAGATGAACTACATAAATGGGTCACTGGTAAAATGAGAAAAGAATATCAAGGATTGGAAAAGTTAAAGACTAAAGCAGGTAGAGATAAGAAGAGAATTTCTCTAGATGATAAATCTAAAGACTTACATACAATTATTGAAACAAATGAACCATTGCTACATAAAATTGCAGAAGCATTGTATATTGCAGCAGATGTAAAAAATAAGTTCATTACTAAGTTGAATTCAGTTAACAAATGGGTAAATAAGATTGAAACTACATTTGGTATGAAGGACACTAATGGTGAAGGATTTATGGTATCAGACGTTGACGGTAATTTCGTTAAGTTAGTTGACCGTTCTGCATTCTCTTATTTCAATAGAAGTCCTGATGTAATTAAAGGATTTGATGCAAGAAGAGGTTCAACTAATGAATCAATGAATTTTGCATGTTATTTGAAATCATTAGAATCTTAAATTATTCCTTATAGTTAAATTAAAGAGAGGTTTCTTACCTCTCTTTTTTGTGTTATAAATATAACATAGGAGAATTATAATGGCACTGTTTTTTACAGATTGGTTAAAAGAAACAAATCAACTTGAAGATTTGTATCTTGGTGAAAAAACAATCACCAAGAATGATTTTAAGAAGAATAAGAATTATATTAAAGAACTAGAAGCAACTTTTGGTAAGCTAATGCCTATTACTAATATGAATGGTGCAGATGGTTTCTTTAATAAAGCTGTTCAAACAGTTGATAAACCAGAAGATATTATTTCTGATATTAAGCTTTGTGTAGTTAGTAATAGTAAAGCTTACCAAAATCTAATGAAGGTTGGTAAGGCTAAAACATTAGCAAACAAAGACTATGAATTTACTTTCTCAGATGGTAATGTAATCAATATTCACGTATCAGATTTGAAACAATCTGCAACAGATGGTACTTCTACTAAGATTTATGTTGGTAAGGGTGACGCTGCTACTGAAATCCAGGAAGCAATTACTGCACTATTATTGACAATGAAAGTTAGAGGAACAGCATTAGATACAATTAAAGAAGATGTTCCACCATTAATTAAACATGGTAAACAAGTAGCAGATAATCGTTCTGATTTGTATAAATGGCTATTAGCATCTGACCCAATCAAAGAAACTGGTGTATGTAAATATATCGAATTTGGTGTTCCAGAAAATGATGTTCAATCATTCAAAATTCAATTTGAAGAATTCTTAAAATCATGGATTTATTCTTTTGAAGCAATTTGGAGAGCTGATATTAAAGGCTTGATTAATTCTGTATTCAAAAAAGGAATTGCAAACTGGGGTCAAGCTCAATTTGGACACTATAGACTATCTAAAAATTGTCCTAAAGTCACAAAGTCAATTATTCCTGTTCTAGAAGCATATTTAGGAAAGAAGAGATTATCATTCAATAAGGATAATATTGATAAATCTGATATTGTATTATATTTTAATGCTCCACGTGCTGAAAAGATTATGACTACTGTTATGCATGCAAAAGACTTGGATGAACATAATCAGCTATTGAACTATGCATTCGTAAATCAGGAATTGATAGGTATTTCTTTGAAACAAGTTGTATCAGAAGCAACTATTGCTGCAGCAAACTTTGATAAAGCTGCAACTACTGCAGTTGGTCCTACAATTAATGAAAAGAAACAAATCTTCATTGAATATCATGGAAGAACAAAGGAAGATATGAAAAAGAATACCTTCGCTAAAGTATCACAAGATGATGTTATTGAAACTGAAGGTAAATCATCAGGTATTATATTGAAGTTAGCTAATAAAGACCATATTCACTGTGAATCATCAGAAATTAATCTAGATATTAGAACTAAAGGTGGTTCATCAATTGCATCTGAATTCCGTGAAAAAGGTCACCCAGCATTTGGTAATGCAAACATTCCTATGGCTAAATCAGAAATTAAGGGTGAAGAAGGTCCTAATATCAATATTCCAAATCTTGTTAAGCAGATTATGGATGATGGAAGTGCAGAAAATATTGGTGAATTAGTCACTGCTGTTGCTCAAGTAGTTGCACAGAAGTTTATAGACAAACCTCAAACATTAGCTATGTTGTTCGCTGAAGCTGCAGGTTATCCAGTTAAGATTGTTAAAAAATCTGGAACTGAAATTAAGATTTTGGCAGCACCATATCTAAAGCTATATTAAAAAATTAGAAATAAAATATATAAGAGGTTGTTATTCAAACAACCTCTTTTTGTATATTTGTTTCTATGAATTACATAGTAAATCCAGAAGATTATAAAACAAAAGAAGAATATACTAAAGCAATCGATACTCTTATTTCTCGTAAAGAAGAAAAAATGAAAGATTGCCGTATGAGATTATTACAATTAAACAATAGTGCATTAGGTGCATTATATTTGGAACATTTAGAATATGAAGCATGTAAGAAACATTTGACTGATTACGGTAAAGAAAAATATGGAAAAGCCAATGAAGATTATATGAATGCTTATACCTATTTGCAAAAAGAATATGATGAAACTTTGCACGAATGGACAAAATTAAAGAAAGAAAAACAAATTGTATTGATAAATTTTAATGGTGAATAATGTTTGATTTTTTAGAAAGAAAGATGAAGATAAAAAGTTTATTCAGAATCTGAAACAGAATACGTATGCAGAAATGCAAGAACGTATCCGTAAAGAGAAAGAACAACAGAATGTTATTAATGATCCACATCCTTTATATGAAATACCTATAAAGGACTATTTAGAAAAGTCTATTCCAGAAATTCAGAGTGATGCAAATGAATGTGGTTCTATAATGGATATTATTTCCAATTACATTGAATCTTATATCAATGCATGTAAAGATGAGACAGACCCAGTTAAAGTCAATGGATATAGACAACACATGAGTGAGTGTCTTGCCAAATGGAATAAATATAAACACAGAAAGGATAAACTATATAAGATGATTGAAATCAGAAATATAAATCCTGAATTTGAAACAATGAGACCATCTGATGATACAGTTGGTGATATAAGATTCGGAGAAACTATATGATATTTAATGAACTATGGGAGGCCTTCAACGACATTTATTTCGAAGAAGGACCACATACTTATACAGATAGTGTAGGTACACAATATACTTCAGTGACTACTTTTTGTGGTCAATTTCAAAAAGAAAAAGATTGGAATTTAATTGCAGAAAAGTCAGCATTCAATAAGGCAAAAGCCGCAATCGCTGCAGCAAATCCTAAATTGAAGAAAGACCAAGTAATTGAATTGGCTAAAATTGAATCAAAGAAATTAGCTCCATCTTTAAGAAAAGAATGGAGTAAATCTGGTGATTATGCAAAAATCTTAGGAACTGAAGTTCATGCTGTAATGGAATACTTATGGCAAAATAAAGATTATACTGGTAATAAAGATAAAATGGCTTTATATCCAGGAATGATTGAAGATTTTGAATATCGTAAAGGTAAATGTAAAGAAATCTTTAATTCTCTAAAAAAGATGTATGTCCCTATAAAGAATGAATACATTGTATATGATAGAGACTGGAAACTTTGTGGAACAATAGATTATTTAGGGTACAATAAAATCAAGAAATGTTATTCTATTCTTGACTGGAAAACATCTAAAGAATTCACAAGAGAAAACAAGTATGGTGAAACATTGAAAGAACCATTCTCTATTTATCCAGCATGTAATTGTACTGAGTACTCAATTCAGTTATCAACATATAAAGCAATTTTAGAAAAACATTGTCCAAATATAAAAATAGGAGAGTTGGTGTTAATACAACTCCCTAAAGAAGGAACAGAACCTGATATATTTAGATGTTATGATTTTTCAGATATATTAACAAAATACTTAGATAATAGAAAAGAGAGCTAATTGCTCTCTTTTGTTCTCTTTTCTATTATGTTTAATCTTTTAACATTATGTTATACAAATTCATTTTCAATAAGTTTAATTTCTTCTTTTGATAATTTAAAATATTCATATAACATATTATCATCCCATTCAATTTCACAATTTAAATATGGAATAAATTTATGTATATTTTTAATGTTTTGTGATGTAAGCGCATGCTTAACTAAAAATTTATAAAATTTTGTTAAACATAATTTTTTAAAATTTTTTACTTCTTCTTCTGATTTAAAAATTATATTTTTAGCTACTGGATTATTTTTTTTATCATATTTATTTTTTGAAGTTGATGGTTTAAATGATGTATTTGTATTAATAATTTTATTATTATAAGTAATTAAATTATAATTATCTTTTGAGACTAATACTTTTAATGGTATATAATATGGTTTTGTATTATCAGTCCAATGAACATTTAAACCTGTTTTTAATGTTGCAACTGGTTCATATATTTTTTTATATAAAAATTCATAATTAATTCCATTATGAATAAATCTAAAATCATCATAATTTTTTTTGGTACTTTTTAAAATTTTTAAAATACCTAGTTCTTTTGCTACAGTAATTCCAAAATATTCATTACTATTTTTAATTATTTCAATATGATCTAATTTTCCATTTAATACATTTTTATATTTTTCCCATTTTTTACCATTTTTTAATGGACCATTTATATCAGTTATATTTGTTATTGTGCATAATATAGATGATTCATTACAATTTTCAATAATCATTTTAATTATTGACAATTCTAATAAATTTGCACCATTTTTATTAAAAGGTGGATTTGTAATACAAACATTAAAAGAATTTTTCCATTTTTCAGTAGCATCTTTAATTTTAAAATTATTTGAAAAATCTATATTAAAATAATTAAAAAATCTATAACGAATTAATTTAATTATATCTTTATCAATATCATAACCAAATACAGTTAATGGATTTTCTTTTAGATCATATACTTTAACAATTGCAGCGGCCATTAATAAATTGCCAGCACCACAACATGGATCAACTAGATCTCCACTTATATTTTCTAAATTTTCTATAATTTTAATAGATAAATCTGGTGGTGTAAAAAATTGATTTAATTTTTTTCTTTCTAATCTTGATTTACCATTATATTGTTTTTGTTCAAATAATTTAAATTCATCATAAATTTTTTGTTTTGCTATATCACTAATTATCATAAAATGAAATTTCCTTTATAGGTATATTTTTGATATTTATATGAGTTTTGATAAATGAAATGTTTGTTGCCCAAAGACCCCTTTGAAATGCATTAGCCGCAGTTGTGCCAGTTCCGTCCTTAATAGTAAACAAGACTTTCTTATCTTTTATTAATTGAACACAATTTCTTCGTTTTGGTCTTTTATAATAAATGTTATCTACACTTTTAATGTGTTCTTTTAATTCTTCAGCCGATAATTCAGCTAAATCAAATGATACTTTATTGTTTTTATTTTTATAAATCGCAAAGATAATTGGCATTGAATCAAGGGAATTACATATTAAATCTAATACTTTGGATTTATTTGATAATTCTACACTATGTTTTTCATCTGTTACTAATTGTTCTCCACCAATTTCAACAATCTGTTTAATTGTAATTTGTCCATCAGATAAAGTATCAATCTGCGCACCATCAAGTGATGATGATTTAACTGAATAATCTATTCCATTTATTTGAATGTCAGCTTTCTTTCTACCTGCAATTTTATTTGATTTTACTCCAAATTTATTAAAACTTTGAACTAAAAAGTTTCTGTATATTCACCACCAATTTTGGGATTTTCTTTAAAATACCCCCAAGTTTACCAAGAGCATTTATTACAGTTTCGTCATTTGTGTTAATAATTTCAATCATATTACCTCTTTTATTTTAATAAGTAATATAATAAAATTAAATTTTCTTGTAAACTATGTTTTTGTAAAATAATTTTTACATAACTTATCTT
>JBJEFS010000008.1:0-3090 GCA_051874325.1 Anaeroplasma sp. | reverse complement strand
TTTTTTGATGCTTTATTATGCTTTTTTTAACATATCTTGTAAGTATTCAACTAATAATTTTATTTCTTTTTCATCATAGTTAGTTGCAATTGTTCTTGATAATACAGATGCAGTTTTTTGTCTAATAGTATCTTCAATTACATTATTCTTACAACTTTCTAAGAATATATTGAAATCTTTAAATGACTTGATTTTATCCATCAATTCAGGTTTAATTTCATAACCATTATTTATTGCTTTAGATTCAACACAATCGCTATAATAACGTGCAGTTGTTTTTCCTAGCTTATATGTACCTAAATCCATTGGAATTGTATAATCATTTGGATCAACTGCTTTATCAGATACAGTTAAATCATAAGACTTTTTCTTATTAGCTTCTTTATTTAAACTATCAAGAAAATCAGCGTATGCTTTATTTAAAGTTTCATCTGTCATTTTATTATAGTTATCCATTATATTCCTCTATTATAATACATTCCAATTTTTGTCCATTCAGAAGCCAACCTTTTAACTTGATTTTTATATTGTTTATCAGCCCAAGATGGAAGAATACGTGAAAATTCTTCATAAGAACCACCAATTCTAGAGAACCATGCGGCTAAACCAAAAATACAATTATGTCTCTGACCTTCTGGTGTTGAGTCAATTTTCTTTTCAACGTATTCTTTAGCTTTAGACAAATCACCTTGATTTTTCTTTCTAAATCTCTCGTATTCTTTTTCTAACTTTCTTAGATATTCTTCTTGTTTAATATAACATTCATCATAAGCTATCTTATATCCTTCAATATCAAACAAATTAAAACATTTTCCCATATTGAAATAACAATAATAAGGACTATCTTTTGTTTTAATTGCTGGTACCTTAAAAAATTGTGATTTGACAAATGATGCTGGATCAACATAATCAAATCTATTCATCAAGTAATGATATGGACTATAAACTCTTTCAGAACATTTATAAAACATTCTATCGATAACATATTCTTTATCTAAGAACAATAAAACTCTGAACTTTTGTTTTACTCCATCATAAGAATAACTTGTATGTAGAATAAACTTATATTCTCTAAATCTATTCTTAAATTCTTCTATTGTCATATTACTATCATCGTAATCTAACATTAGAATATCTGTTTTATCCATATTCTCATTACATCTTTTATCACCAATAACAGAACAAAACTTCCATTGTGGAATATAGTTTTTATCTTCAACTAACAATGGATGTTCTATGCTCTTTTTTAAATGAAGTAGAACGTCTCTATTGACTTCTACTTGTTTCATTTTATTATCGTATTGTGAGTTAATAAGCTGAACGTATTTCAATTTTAAAATCCTTTATATTACCATATTTCTTAATAAAATAATTTATATATTTTTCACAATTTTTTATTATAATTACATTATTTTTAATCATACATTGATGTTTAGCTTCATATAAATCATCTTGAGCTCTATCAAATGGATTAATCATTTTATCATTGTCAAAAAATTGTTCACCTTTAATTTCAATTATTTCATTGTTTACTTTAAAATCTGGATGATATTTATGAATTTTATTATTAAAATTGTATTCAAATTTTATATTAGGTTGATATTCAAAATCTATATTATGATCTTTTAAATAAACATAAAATGCCATTTCCCATGAGCTATCAAAATATATTTCATTAAATTTATATCTTTTATATTTGTTTCTTTTAAAAAATTCAGTATTAGATATTGATTTTTCACCAAATTTTAATAAACAAGTATTTTCTCGTTTTTGAATACTATCAGACCAATCTCTTGTTTTTAATTTATTTAAAATTTTATCTCTAATAATAGAATTTTTACCCAAAGTTGTTTCTGCACCGTATTTATTTAACATCGTTAATTTTCTTATTGGTGTTAAATGAATACAAGAACAAGTTCTACAACAATATTTTTTATATCCACATGATATTCGGTAAAATTCTGTTTCTTTACCACAATTTAGACAAATTCCTTCATTTTCTTTTTTAAGAAATTTATCATAATAATCTTTTGTTGTTAAATTATGCAATCTAACATGTTTTGCTAAATTTCCAATCTTTTCAAAACATTTATCACAAATTTTACATTTTATAAATAATTTATCAGACATAGTACCTCCAATACTGTGTTTGCAAGGATATAAAGTGACAGCTTTATATCCTTATTATTTATAAATTAAGCAGTTGGATAAATTTCATTGAATGATTTAATTATTTTATTTACTAAGAATTTAGGGTCTTCTTGCCAATTCAATGCAATACCTACTGCATGCTTGTGACCTCCACCACGGCCAACCTTATTTATAATTGGCAATAAATCTACATCATTAGAACGTATTGAAAGATTATTCTTATTCAAAATAATGAACCACTTATAACCATCCTTCTTTAGACGTTCTGTAATTTCATACTGATAATAATCTAAGATAAATAAAACACCCTTATGTGGTAATGTAGTAATTTCAATGTTATTATAGATTTTATCAATAGCCTTCATAGATTCCTTCAAGAATAGAATTTCTTCTTCTGACAGCTTTGTATTTCCCTTAATGAAACGTCTGACAAACCATTTGAAATTCATTTCCCAGAAAATCTTATTGAACTCTGGTGACCTTACATCTTTCTTCTTATACATATCAAAATCGTCCACAATGTTCACCAGGTCATCTAAATGACTTAGGTCGCTCAACTTATTATACAAATCAAAGACGAGCTTAGAAGCGCTATTCTGCGTATCTATGACGATTGTCTTTCCATTATGAAATTTCTCGGCAGTTTCATGATGGTCAAGAACAATCATTGGAACTTTCAATGTGGTCAAATCTTTATAAGCAATTTCTGGATAAAAATCTGTACAAATAATTAGGTCATAATGTTCCTTGTTTATTTCTTCAGTTGCTTTTGCAAATAAAGTTTTTTCTGACTGATATGTAATTGGCAATGCAGTCACTGATTTATAATAATTTTTTAAAATGATATGACAGCAAGCACCATCCATATCGAAATGTGTTATATTTAATACTTTGAGATTTTTATCTGTAATATTCATATTCTAAATATAACAAAAAGAG
>JBJEFS010000007.1:1918-4663 GCA_051874325.1 Anaeroplasma sp. | reverse complement strand
ATGTTATAACATATTATCCAAAGATAATAAAGAAAAAAAAGAATAATGATATTATTTTATACCATTCATTCTTTTTTTCTTATTGATATTTTAAGACTTAGAATAAAATTGACCGTTTTTGACATAACTATTCCAACTAAGTTATAAAAACCAGCAGATCTAAAAAAGATAAAAGTTGGAATAAAATTATGATTGTAGGTACATAAAAAAACAAAAGAAAAAAACTCATAAATAAAGGAAAAACCAGTAGTGGTGCTAAAAACTACTGGATATTTTTAAAATAAACTAGCAAACTTGCGGTATAACATATATTTGCAAATAAAAAAGTGTTACTGAGAGATTATGTTACCTAAATTCAACCAAAATAACTCAATGTTAGCTTGTTTTAGGTTAAGAAATTGTTAAGCTTGTGTTTTATTAGTACAATATGCAACCTCAAAGTTTGCATACACCTCCACATTTAGAACATGTTGTTTCAATAAATTCTGGCTTTTTATTTAATATACTCATAATAACCACACATTCCTTTCTCGTGCCTCGAAAGGCACACATAGTCATGAAAGATTTTATATTATTTCTATATTATGAAATAATATAAGAAGATTTAAGAGCAAAATCGATAATTTTGACTAAATTATGATTTTCCTTTACCTACTAAAGAAGGTAAGTATATCTATAATATTTTTCTTTCAGACTAAAATCCTCCTTATTTTATAGCCTATAGGAGGATTTGTTTTCACGTATTTAATTATTTACTTTTATAGGCGCAATCTTTAATAAATTTTTTAGGATTTTCTTTAGCTTTAGCTAATAATTCAGTATCATCAAAAGTAATATATCTATATCCTTTTTCTTCAAAGTATGATGCTAGGGTTGACTTCCCAACTTGCCTTGCTCCAGTAATTAATGTAACAAGATACTCATCTATTGACCTTATAATCTCATTAAGAATTGTTCTTTGATATATCATAATAACACCATCTTTCTATAGTTCATCCATAGTGGTATATCACAATTCAACTCCAAATTATACTATTTTTAGTATTTTTAGGAATATTAATTGAAATTAAAAGGCTTAATTCTTTCATGATATACCTAATAATATGTGACATATGCCTCAATCACTCTAACAATTTTGCAAAGAAACATTATCCTTCTAGTCATCTAATTGATACAAAGTTTTAATTTCCGTTATGGTGATATGTTTCCTAAGAACAACTAAAGTAACTCAATGTTAGCATGTTTTGGGTTAAAAAATAGATGCTTTCATCTAGCCATTATCTATTTACTAACACGATGTTTGAGGCTATTATCTAGTCAATTTTAATCCTATACTAATGCAACCATAGTTGCAAGTAGTTGCAAAAGCTTTTTTTTACGCTAAAATAGAAAAAAGCGTCAAAACCAAAAAAACTCAGTAATGACGTGGCTTTTTTGACTTTTTATTCTATTTTTTTAGTTCTAGTAATGTGACACACTCAACAGTATATCAGTTGGTGTGCAAAATTTCCATCGAAACATATCGACTTCATACACATTCTTAACTATCATGCTATTCATAGACTGCCTTTTTCAATATTTGCTTAATATTTAATATTATAATAATCTAAATATTTTTTTAATATATCTTGACCATTTAAACAAGTATCAATTAAGTAACCAGGTTCATTCTTCCATTCTTTTAATCCTCTATAATAAAATGATTTATATTCATCGGTTATTAGAATAGGAACTATATTATGCTTTAAACACTCCTTAAACATTATTAATCTACCAACTCTACCATTACCATCCTGAAATGGATGAATAATTTCGAACCGATAATGAAATTCGATTATTTCATTAATTGTAATACTATGTAGTGAATTATACCATAATAATAACTCCTTCATTTTATTTTTTACCAAAGAAGGATTTGCTGTCTCTATTCCTCCAACCTCATTTTCAATCATCTTATAATCTCCAACTTTAAACCAAGTCTTAAAAGAATCTGAAGTACCATTTTTTAAAATATAATGAAGCTGTTTAATAAATGATTCTGATAACTTAGTTTTAGCTGCATCTATAGCCAAATCAATACATCTAAAATGGTTAGAAGTTTCAATAATATCATCAACCAATACATTATTAAAATTTACACCAATGGTTTTTGTTTCAAAAATATATCTTGTTTGATCATGAGTTAATTTGCTCCCTTCAATATGATTAGAATTATAGGTCATTTCAATTTGAAGTTTATGATATATTCCACCACTCAATTTTCCTTCCTTTTCTCTTTTTAGAATATCAAGCAGATTCACTTCTTTTAAACTATGTCTAATTTGTCTTACTGGTTTTTTAGCGTTTGCAGGAATACGCCAAGTTTTACCTTCTAAAATTGCGCCTTCTACTCTTCCTTTATTACAATAATCTCTTACACTTCTTTCGGAAACATTCCATATATTTGCAATTTCCTTAACTGATAGATATTTCATCTTATCACCAACCTCGGTATTATTTTATCATATATCGGCATTTTACGCAACAAAAATAAGCAGTATATTTTACTTATATTTTGCCGATAATGAATTGAAATATTCCCATATTATTATTTTAGTTAATTTATGTTTAATCGTGAATATCTTTTAAAAATAAAATAACTACACATTCGATGGTAGCACATTTGTTATAGATTTTTTTTGAAAAGATATCCACTTATTCCCAATCTGATCTTGTAGTTATTTCTGTAATTGCTTTTGTAGCTAA
>JBJEFS010000007.1:0-1818 GCA_051874325.1 Anaeroplasma sp. | reverse complement strand
TCACCTTTAGATATTTGTCTTTCATTTATTCTATCAACACCATGCTGCGAAACCTTATAACGACCATCTTTATATGGTTTAGATGGCAAAGAGGTATCCTTACTCTTCTTACATGACGTATGTATTTTATCCCTTACCCTAGAAAACAATCCCATGTTCAAAACCTCCTTTCTATATCTTACAATTATATTGTAAAATATTGGAAGAAAATTTTAAACACCACATTACAACCTACTTTGGTGGTCTTTTTTTTCTATTTTTGTTTTATTATACCCATTTTTATGATAAAATACAATCAATAATGGTGGTGTTTTTACCATACACTTTACTGTTAATTTTGTTTTCATAATTTCCTCCGAGTTTTAACATAAATAGACCTATCTGAGGAACTATGAATGTTTTTTATTTGTACTTACTTTTGGAGGAGCGCTTCTTTATAATTTTTAATCTCCAATTGCTTGGTACAATTCCATTATACGGGTACACTGGGGCAATATTAATGATTAAAAGAAAATAAAAAAATCAGCAAAAATTTTTTTACTGACTCAAAATATAATCTATTTAATTGTAATTTTTTTACCGAAAATATATCAACTTGCTTAATTGCTAATATCCCTACGGGATAAGGAAGACATGTCAACTTACCTATTTTTAGCCATTTTTTGTCTAAATTTGTTTGTTTTTATGCTTATTTATCTAGTTGATATAAAAGAAAAAGGCCTAAAAACGCATAAAAACACGTCAACAAGGCCATTTATAATTATATATATAATTATCTTGATATAAATTTTTTTACTAATTCACTTCGTAAGCAAGCAAACACACTCAACGTAATCCTTTAAAACCCGGATGAAATGATTATTGAATTTAGCTAAATATCAAGTGTTATTTATCATATTTATGACTTCTATATTCGTATTTTTCTACCTCGTAATCGCGTATAGTTTTATACTTATTTTCATTTATGCTCTTCATAGATATTGAATCCATTAAGATATTCTCCAAATATTCATATTCGCTATACTCATCGATAGATGCTAAAACCAATGCATTTCTAAAATACTTAGCATGCTCACCAATAAATTTTACATTAACTTTTAAGTTTAACTGTTTCATTAAGATATATAAAAAAGTTGTAACAGTTCTGGTGTTGCCTTCTCTAAAACAATGAATTCTCCATAAGCAAGAAATCATCATAACTATTTCATCTATTATTTCCTTATGAGATAAATCTTTCCATTCTATTCTTTTAAATTTATTATCTAAAACTCTTAAATCTTTTTCTATGTTTTTATATTCACTATATTTAACAGATAATCCCGATAGAACTGGCTCATCTTTATAAATATTAATAGTTCTATAGCCTCCTGCCCAATCATATAAATCACCAAATAATAACTTATGTATTTTACATATATCGAACAAAGATTTAATCTCAATCGGATTATTAATTATGGCTGAAATATTAAGTGATACAAATGTGTATTCAGCTTTTCCGAGTTTCAAACCATCTTTTATATTAAGTTTGTTAATTAATACATTGGTTCCAGGATATAAATACTTATCTACCATTTTGCAACAATCCTTCCTATAGCAAATTTAGCAGTTTCAAGATCAATATCGCCTTTTGTATATAAATGAATAATCTTTTTAGCTTCTTTAGGAACTTCACCACCATCAACAGAATTTATGATATATGCTAATTCTTCTGTTGGAGTTTCATTTTCCATTTCATTTAATTCAAATGGTATCCCTCTTTTTAATACTATTTGCCTTAAATATAAATCTATTGCTTGTGACATAGATATACCAATATTA
>JBJEFS010000006.1:0-4678 GCA_051874325.1 Anaeroplasma sp. | reverse complement strand
TTTGTTTTTTTCTACAATATTTTTATCTTTTTCAACAATTATTGAATTTTATGTGGTGTTTTGATTGTTAAAATGATATAATAAATTAGATTTTATGAAAGGGGTTTCACTTTATATGGGTTTAAAGCTAGAAATTACTGAAGAGAAGCTTTCAAAATTTTATGATGCTATAAATGAGCATAAGCAAAAACCAGGTCCACTTATGCCAACATTACATGATGCGCAAGAAATATTTGGATGCATTCCTTTAGAAATTCAAAAAATTATTTCAAAAGAAATAGGAATAAGTGTTTCAACAATTAATGGTGTTGTAACCTTCTATTCTAGATTTTCAACAGAACCAAAGGGAAAACACTCTGTTTGTGTTTGTATGGGTACTGCTTGTTATGTTAGAGGGGCACAAGATATTCTTGATGCAGTAAAAAAGGAATTAAATATTGAGGTAGGTCAAACAACTGAAGATGGTGAATTTACACTACAAGCAACACGTTGTATAGGTGCGTGTGGTTTAGCTCCTGTTTTTACAATTGATGATGAAGTGTTTGGAAATGCTGATAAGAATAAGGCAATTGAGGCTTTAAGAAATATAATTGAGGAGGAAAAGAATTAATGACTTTAGATGAGTTAAACAAAATCAAAGAACGTGGTCTTGAAAAGATTCATTTAAGATTAGATAAAAATCCTTCCTGTAAGATTTATGTTGCAACAGGTTATTCAGGTTTAGCACAAGGAAGTAGACAAGTATTAAGTGCTATGCTAGATGAGGCGGCCAATTTAGGGTTAAATAATTTATTAATTACTCAGGGAGCACCAACTGTATTTGAAGGGTATGAGCCTGTCGTTGAGGTGTATGATATTAATGACAATAAGGTAATATATGGAAAAGTAACTCCAGAGATTGCTAAAAAAATTCTTTCGTATGCAATCGCAGGAAAAATATTAGAAGAATATGTTATTGATGATAAGAAGGTGAACCAATGAGAGTAAGAATGACAGTATTATTATGTGCTGGAACAGGTTGTATTTCAGGTGGTTCAAATGAACTTAGAGATGAATTTATTCATGTATTAAGAGAATTAGGTATAAAGGACGAGGTTTCAGTTGTTCAATCTGGATGTTTTGGTTTATGTGAAAAGGGACCTGTTGTTGTAATTTATCCTGATGAAACTTTTTATGCACATGTTAAGGTATCTGATGTAAGAAAGATATGTGAAGAGCACATATATAAGGGAATTCCAGTTAAGGAATTAGAATTTCATGATGAAGCTACAAGAAATAAGACGAATGTAAAATTAAAAGATTTAGGTTTTTATGCAAAACAAAATAGAAGAGTTTTAAGAAATTGTGGTCTAATTAATCCATATGATATTGAGGAATATATTGCTAGAGATGGTTATCAAGCATTAGCTAAGGTGGTAACTTCTATGAAGCCTCAAGAGGTCATTGATGTAGTTAAAGCATCTGGCTTAAGAGGTAGAGGTGGTGCCGGTTTCCCAACTGGTTTAAAATGGAGTTTCTGTGCTGCTAATCAATCTTCACAAAAATATATAATTTGTAATGCTGATGAGGGAGATCCAGGAGCATTTATGGATCGTGCTGTTTTAGAAGGTGATCCACATTCTATTATTGAAGCATTAGCTATTGGTGGTTATGCAATTGGGGCAAAACAAGGATATATATATGTTCGTGCTGAATATCCTATTGCAGTTGAACGTGTTGAATATGCAATTAATAAAGCAAGAGAATATGGTTTGATTGGTAAAAATATTTTTGGTTCTGGATTTGACTTTGATGTTGAGATAAGATTAGGAGCAGGAGCTTTTGTTTGTGGTGAAGAAACTGCTTTAATTGCTTCGATTGAAGGATGTCGTGGTATGCCAAGAAATAAACCACCATTCCCTGCATCAAAAGGATTATGGGCTCAACCAACAGTTATTAATAATGTTGAGACACTTGCTAATATAGCTCAAATAATTTTAAATGGATCTGATTGGTTTAGAAGTATTGGTACTGAAAAATCACCAGGTACCAAAATATTCGCTGTTGGTGGAAAAATTAATAATACAGGCTTAGTAGAAGTGCCAATGGGTATTACTTTAAGAGAGGTAATATTTGAAATTGGTGGTGGTATTAAAAATGGTAAAAAATTCAAGGCTGTTCAAACAGGTGGTCCATCTGGAGGATGTATTACTGAGGAGAAACTTGATACACCAATTGATTTTGATTCATTAGTTGCGATTGGATCTATGATGGGTTCAGGCGGTATGATTGTTATGGATGAAGATAATTGTATGGTTGATGTTGCAAGATTCTATTTAGATTTCACTGTAGATGAATCCTGTGGAAAATGTACTCCATGTCGTGAAGGAAATAGACGTATGCTTGAAATTTTAAATAAGATATGTGATGGTCAAGGTACATTAGATGATTTAGAAAAATTGGAGGATTTAGCAGCAATGATTAAGGATGCATCATTATGTGCATTAGGTCAATCTGCACCAAATCCTGTTATTTCTACGATTAATCATTTCCGTGATGAGTATTTATCACATGTTGTTGATAAAAAATGTCCTGCTGGAGTATGTAAGAATCTTGTTAGCTACTTTATTACAGATAAATGTATTGGCTGTGATATGTGTGCTAAGGCGTGTCCTGTTTCTGCAATCAAGGGTGGAAAACGTGAACGTCATGAAATTGATCAATCTATATGTATAAAATGTGGAAGTTGTAAAAAAGCTTGTCCACCAAAAATTCAAGCAATAGTTTATAAGTAGGAGGCAAAAATGGAAACAAAAATGGTAACTATTACAATAGATGGTAAAACAACGACAGTCCCAGCTTCCTATACAGTAATGAAGGCAGCTTATCAGCTTGGAATAAATATTCCTAGATTATGCTTTTTAGAAGGTGTTGATGAATCTTCAAGCTGTCGAGTATGTGTTGTTGAAATTGAAGGACAGAGGACATTAAAGAATTCTTGTACAATGCCTATTACAGATGGTATGGTAGTAAGAACTAATACAAAAAGAGTTATTAAGGCAGTAAGAGAAAACTTGAAGCTTATTGCTGCAAATCATGTTTTTGAATGTTGGAGATGCCCACGTGAGCATAATTGTGAGCTAATTACTTTATTAAGAAGATTTGATATATATAATGAAATCGGTGGTAATCCATCGTTTGCCAAAAGACAAAGAGTTATTATTGGTAATAATCCAGCTATAGAACTAGATAGTGGTAAATGTACATTATGTGGTAGATGTATTGCGGCATGTGAAAAATATTCTGGTTTATCCATTTTAGCATTTAATAATCGTGGAGCAAAAACATATGTATCTCCTGCATTTCAAACAGATTTTGAGGATGCTGGATGTATATATTGTGGTAAATGTATTCAGGCCTGTCCTACGGCTGGTATTCATGAAGTATCATATTTAACACAGGTTGTAGATGCATTAAGAGACCCTGAGAAATTTGTTGTGGTACAAGCTGCTCCTGCTGTTCGTGCTGCTTTAGCTGAAGAATTTGGTTATCCAGCTGGTACAGATGCAGAAGGAAAAATGTATTCAGCATTTAAGGCTTTAGGATTTGATGAAATAGCTGATGTTAATTGGGCAGCTGACCTAACAATTATGGAGGAAGGAACTGAGTTTATTAATAGACTTAATGGTAATGGTCCATTACCATTATTTACAAGCTGTTCACCAGGTTGGATTCGTTATGTTGAAACGTACGCTCCAGAATTTTTACCTAATCTTTCTAGTTGTAAATCCCCTCATCA
The DNA here is from genome assembly GCA_051874325.1 of Anaeroplasma sp. Classification (GTDB taxonomy): domain Bacteria; phylum Bacillota_I; class Bacilli_A; order Acholeplasmatales; family Anaeroplasmataceae; genus Anaeroplasma. The sequence continues at coordinate 900 of JBJEFS010000006.1, read as the reverse complement.
AATGGGTGGAGCTATGATTAAGGCTTATTGGTCAAAGAAATTAGGAGTTGATCCTAAAAAAATAATTGTAGTATCAATTATGCCTTGTATTGCTAAAAAATTTGAATCTCAACGTCCTGAAATGGAGGTTGATGGATTAAGAGATGTTGATTATGTTTTAACTACACGTGAGCTTGCAAGATTAATTAAAAGAGAAGAAATTGATTATAATAGTCTTCCAGAATCTAAGCCTGAAGGTCAGCTAGCACAATATACTGGCGCAGGTACAATTTTTGGTGTAACTGGTGGAGTTATGGAAGCAGCATTAAGAACAGTCGTTGAAAAACTAACAGGTAATGAATTAAATAATGTTAACTTTGAAAGTGTTAGAGGAATGACTGAAATAAAGGAAGCTACTTTAAATATTAATGGTAAAGAAGTTAATGTTGCTGTTGTCCATGGTGGTGTTGCGATTAAGAAATTCCTTGAAATTTTAAAGGATGGTAAGAAGCAATATCATTTCGTTGAATTTATGGGTTGTATTGGTGGCTGTATTAATGGTGGTGGTCAACCTATTGTAACTGCACGTGGTTTAGAGCTTGTTGATATAAAGAAAAAAAGAGCTTCTGTACTATATAATCAAGATACTAATGCTTCAATTAGAAAAAGCCACCAAAATGAATCTGTTATGCTAGCTTACAAGGAATTTTTGGGAGAACCTAATGGTGAAATAGCTCATAAGTATTTACATACGCACTACCATAAGCGTTATGCTTATAAAGAAAATTAGAATTTATTCATAGTGGCTGTGAAAAAATAAATAGTCCCAAGTAATAACAAAAACGGGGTTTCAAACCAGTGTAAAATCTGGAATGGAACCCCGTTTTATAGTAAAACTTAAGTATGGAAAACATGATCAAT
>JBJEFS010000005.1:0-21319 GCA_051874325.1 Anaeroplasma sp. | reverse complement strand
AAGACATCAAAAAAATGCAACGAATAACTAATCGTTGCAAATGGATTAAAATAGGCTATTGACTAAAATAGCCTTTATTTTATTGTTCAAGTATTATAGCTTCAATTTCTTTAGCTGTATCTACAACTATTTTTGCACCATGATTAATAAGAAACTCATGTCCTCTAAATCCCCAACTAACTGCAATACAATCCATATTTGCATTTTTAGCTGTATCTAAATCTACATCAGAGTCCCCTATATATACAGCATCTTTACTTGAGATTTTTAGTTTATTTAATACCTCATTAACAGAATCAGGAGCGGGTTTTCTTTTAATACCTTCACGTTCTCCAATAGTATAATTAAATAGGTCTTTAAAATAATACTCACAAAGCTTTTGAACACCATAATCAGCCTTGTTAGATACTACTGCTGTGAGACAGCCTGAATTCTTTAATTTGTTTAATAAATCTATTATTCCGTCATAAGGTTTTGTTTTATCAGCACAATGAATTTTATAAAAGTTATTAAATTCATTATATATGTTATCAATAATAAAAGTAGTTGTATTAGTTGGTACACTTCTTTCTATTAGTTTTCTTATTCCATTACCTATAAAGCTTTTTACCTCAATTAAACTTCTTTCAGGGAAGTTATTCTTTTTTAATATATAGTTAAGACTATCTTTTAAATCCTCAAGTGTATCAAGAATTGTTCCATCAAGATCAAATATTGCTAGCTTATATTTCATTTTACCACCTTTAATTATTAATTTGAATTATAGACTTTTTTCAATTGAATTATACTATAAAGTGGTCTTATTGTAAATTTAAAACTAAATATCAAAATTATTATTTGAAATTTTCTGGATATATTTGGAAATAAGCTTGTGGCTTAGAGCAAACCGGACATACAGTAGGTGCATCCTTTCCAATGTGTATGTGACCACAATTTCGGCATTCCCATATTACCTGTTCATTTTTATTAAAAACGGCATTGTCTTCAATATTTTGAATTAAAGCATTGTATCTAGCCTCATGATATTTTTCTATTTCAGCAACTAATGAAAATAGTCTTGCAATTTGGGTAAATCCTTCATCTTCAGCCTCTTTTGAAAAATCTTTATACATTTTGCTCCATTCAAAATTTTCACCGCTTGCAGCATCCTTTAAATTGTTCTTAGTAGTACCTAAATATCCAAGCTTTTTAAACCATATTTCAGCATGCTCTAATTCATTTTGAGCAGTATATTTGAAAATTTCAGCTATCTGTTCATAGCCTTCTTGCTGTGCTTTTTCACTAAAATATAAGTATTTAGCATGAGCTTGTACTTCGCCAGTAAATGCTGTAAGTAGATTTTTTTCTGTTTTTGATCCATTTAATTCCATTTTTATACCTCCAAATTTATTATTTGAAATAAATTTTTAATTATACATATAATGAGCTTTATGAAATTATTTTTTTATTATATAAAATATATAAATAAATTGTAAAAATTTAATGATTTTTTTCATATTTTGTGAAAATTGAGCGTTTCCACCTTGTAATATTTTCCTTAATAATTTATAATTATTATGTAAAAAATAGTTTTGAGGTGTTGTGTATGTTTCTACTTAATGCATTAAAAAAAGCAGATATTATTTTCTTTTCAGTTTGTATAGGTATTATTGTAGTTGCTGTAGCAATTTATTTTTTAATTCCGATTATTAATAGAAAAGAATATGCACAAAGAAGAGAAAACTTAAAAAAGAGAGAAGAAACATTTAGAGCAAATTTAAAGAGCCTTAAACCTGAAGAAATAACTATTGAGGGCACCATAAATGATGAGTCTGAGCCCCAATTAAATAATGACAATAATGAAGCATAGATGTAAAACAGTGCTGTTTTTATTGTCTTTTATTTTGTACAAAATGAGGTGATTAAGTGAATAAAAAAACGAAGCTTTTTCTGAAAATTGTTTATTATGTTTTCACCTTTGGGCTTGGAATTGTTTTAGTGTTAGTTTTACCAGGAATATTCTTTTATGAAAATTTAGCACTTGAAATGGAAAAATCTTTAAATGAAGCAAGATATTCTGATGCTATGAAATTAATTGGTGGATATTATGATGAGGAATATGTATACCAAAGTGATTTTATTGATGGTAGTGGTGTTGTAATATTTAAAGCTGCAACTTTGTTTGTTAATGAGGATGAGGATGCTACTCAAACATATAATATTCAAGAATCCTATGCTGGATTTCTCTATAAAAGTAAAAATAATTATTTAGTTAAAAGAACAGATAATAATCAAACAAAAATTATAGTTACTGATTTAGATGGTAATAAAGTAGATATTGACATTTTAAACTATGATTCTGATGGGGATGAAAAGTTTGATACTGTTAGTACCTTAGAAGAGTTTTCTTATGTTTATTTTGATTTATCAATTGATAAGATATCTTCGTTAAATAAAATTGAATTTATTGATAGAGAGGGAAATAAATATCAAACTATTGATAATTTAGGATTGGATTTTAATGAACAATTCTTTATTGAATTAAAGCCCTTTATAGAAGAGTATAATAATAATTCAGGGTCTGAACTACTAAAGGATTATCATAATGAATTTATTAGTAAAAAAGATTCATATAAAATGGGTAATTATGGTGATATTCAATCACAGTCAAATAAAAAAGCAACAATTATTGTTTTAGTTTATTTTATTTGGATATATGTATTAGGTGATTTTCTTGTAGGAAAACGTTACATTTTACATTTCTTTAAATGGATGATCAATAAGATAAGAGGAAAAAGTGAAGAACCTAATAAAGAAATTAAAAATACATATAGTAATGATTATTATTGTCAATTAACTTTTGTTTTAAATGTAGATAATGATTGTGATATAAATGTTTCAATCAAGTATCATAATGAAAATTTTGAGATTGAAATGATATTAACTAAAGATAATAATTATGAGATTCAAAAGCGTGTTCATGCTGGAAAATATGTTAATGCTTGGCTTGAATGTCCAGGCTATCAAGCCCTAAATTTACCAAAAACATTAGATGTTAGAGGATATAAAATGAAAGTGGAGGTAACCTTAGAAAGGCTACCTAATGAAAATGGTGAAATTATAAAGGAGGAAGAAAATGAGAATAAAAATTGAAAATTTAACTAAAACCTTCATAAATAAAAAACAAAATAGAGAGGTTACTGCAGTTAATAATATGGACATTGAAATTCCATCAGGAAAGCTCGTTGGTTTACTTGGTCCGTCTGGATGTGGTAAATCTACAACTTTATTTATGTTGAGTGGACTTGAACAACCAACATCAGGTAGGATTTATTTTGGTGATGAAGATGTTACAGATTTACAGCCAGAGAAAAGGGGTATTGGGTTAGTTTTCCAAAATTATGCCTTATATCCTCATATGACTGTTGAACAAAATATAATGTTTCCTCTTTTAAATATGAGAATTCCTAAGCAAGAAGCAAAGGAAAGAGCATTAGAGGCTGCTGGACTTGTTCAAATTCAAGATTTAATGGCTCGAAAGCCAAGTGAATTATCAGGAGGTCAACAGCAAAGGGTTGCGATAGCACGTGCATTAGTTAAAATGCCCAATGTATTGTTATTAGATGAACCACTTTCAAATCTTGATGCAAGATTGAGATTACAAACTCGTGAGGAAATTAAACGTATTCAGCAAGAAACTGGTATTACAACGGTGTTTGTTACTCATGACCAAGAGGAGGCTATGAGTATTTGTGATGAAATGGTTGTAATGAAATTAGGTGTTGTTCAACAAATGGGTGAACCACAGCATATTTATGATGATCCAGATAATTTATTTGTTGCAAATTTCTTAGGTACACCACCTATTAATATTTTTACTGGTGAAATTAAAAATCATAAAATATATATTGGTGAGGAAGCAATTTCTGATACTGAATTTGATGATCAGCAAATTTATGTTGGTATTCGACCAGAAGGTTTTATTTATCATGAAGATGGTGTTTTATCATTAGCACTTAAGAATATTGAGGTTATGGGTAGAGATAAATCAGTTATTTCGACTCATAATAACTCAACAAAGCCATCAATTAGGTCAATTATTGATTCAGATGTTGCTCTTCCAAAGGATGCTAAGATATTAAAGTTTAATATTAAACCTAATAAGTTATTCTTATTTAATAGAGAAACTGAAATGAGGTTGAGATGATGCAAGAAACCATTAATGTAAAAACAGAATCAAATGAACCTAAAAGTAATAATGTAAAAAAAGTGCTTAGATTTTTAAGAACTCAAAATGGTTGGTTGTTTGTTCTTCCTGCATTAATTTTAATGGCAGTTTTCACATTTTATCCAATTGTCAATGCTCTAATTTCAGCATTTAAAAATAACTATCAGGGTTTGAATGGTTCTTATGATGGATGGGGCTTTGATAATTTTAAAGTAGTAGTTCAAAGTAGTGCTGGTGTTGGTGCTGATTTTGGTACATGCTTAATTAATACATTAGTATTTGCTTTTGTATCAGTTCCTGTATCAACTATTTTAGCCTTATTAATATCAGTTGCTTTAAATTCTATTAAGACATTACAAAAAGCTTATCAAACGATATTCTTTTTACCATATTTAACTAATTCACTTGCAATGGGTGCTGTATTTGCGACCTTCTTCAACGTTGTAGGTACTAATAGTAATGTTGAAACGGTTGGTTTAGTAAATACTGTAATGCAATGGTTTGGACTTCAGCCAGTCAACTGGATTAACTCCTATGCATTAGGCTCAGCATTTAATCCATGGCTAGGTAGAGTTGTTGTTATTTTATTCGAAATTTGGTCTGGCTTACCATTCAAGATTTTAATAATTTTTAGTGCTTTACAATCTGTAAATAAGCAATACTATGATGCTGCTAAGGTTGATTGTGCAACTAAATTAACAACTCTAACAAAGATTACAGTTCCCCTTATTTCTCCTACTTTATCTTACCTATTAGTAACAGGTATAATGGGAGGATTAAAATCATACTCAGCTATAGTTGGTTTATTTGGAGCTGGAATGGGTCCTAAGAGTGATTTTGAGATGGGTACTATGGTTGGTTATATTTATAAATGTATTGAATCAGGTAAAACTGGACTTGCCTCAGCTGGTTCATTAATTTTATTTGGTATAATTATGATATTTACTGTAATTAACCTTTATGTTAGTAAAAAGAAAGTACATTATTAGGAGGGAAAATAAATGACAGATATACAAGTAAATCAAACCTCCACAATGGATGAACAAAGAAAGAAAAGAGAGCAAAGACAAAAAGTTTTAAAAATAGTATATAAGGTTTTCATCTATGCCTTTTTAACATTTGTAGCTTTTATGTCAATTTTACCATTTTATTGGATGATTATTACTTCATTAAAGCAAGAGGGAGAATATAGACAATCAGTACCTACCTTCTTTCCTCATATTATGAATTGGAAAAACTATTCATACGTAATTACTTATGGAAAAGGTATATTTGGAACAGCACTTCTAAATACAATTATTGTTGGTGTTGTTTCGACAATTTTAAGTTTAATAATTATGATTATTACAGCATATGCGTTTGCAAAAATGGAGTTTAAAGGAAAAAATTTATTATTCACAATTTTGCTTGCGACAATGATGATTCCAGGTGAGTTATATACAACAACTAACTACATTACAGTTGGTGCCAATGGTTTAGGCTGGAACAACACTTATGTTGTCATGATTGTACCGTTTTTAGTTAGTGTATACTATATATATTTGTTAAGAAATAATTTCATGCAAATACCTAATTCATTATATCAAGCTGCAAAGGTTGATGGTACTAGTGATTTAGGATTCTTAATCAAAGTTATGATTCCATTAACAGCACCAACGTTAATTTCAGTTACTTTACTAAAATTTATAGGTACATGGAATTCATATATATGGCCAGAACTTGTTAACAAGAAAAGTGAATGGCGTTTGATTTCCAACTGGATGCAGTCAACTGGTTTTACAGATCCAAAGGGTGTATTATCACCAGTCATATACAATGAATCAATGACAACATTAAAAATGGCTGCAGCATGTATGGTTTCATTACCATTATTTATATTATTTATATTCTTTAGAAAATATATAATGCGTGGTGTATCAAGAAGTGGCACAAAGGGATAGAATTCCCAAAAAAATATAAAAAGGAGAAATTTAAAATGAAAAAAAGATTTATTAGTGCAATGGCATTAACTGCTTTTGCAGCATGTGCAAGTTTATCTTTATCATCTTGTTCTAAAGATAAGGTTGATGAAGAACATACAATTGTTTTCTATCATACAATGGGTGATAGTTTACAAACTACATTACAAACTGCAATAAACTCATTCGAAGCAAAATATCCTGGATGGACTATTGAATCATCACAGATTGGTGGTTATGATGATGTAAGAGATACTATTATTGGTGATTTGCAAGGTGGAACTCAACCAGATTTAGCTTATTGTTATGCTGACCATGTTGCTCAGTATATTACAACTAGCAAAGTTGTTGATATGTCAAAGTATATCAATAGTAAAGACACAATAGCATTAGAAGATGGTACATCTACAGCAGTTGGATATACAGCTGAAGAAATTGCTGATTTTGTTCCTGGTTATTATTCAGAAGGAAAGGCAACAAATTTTGCCGATTATAGTAAATATGGATATACAGAAGATGCAATGTTTACTTTACCATTTGTTAAATCAACAGAGGTTTTATATTATAATGCTGATGCATTAATTGCTGCTGGTGTTAAAAATGAAGATGGTACAGCTAAGGTTCCTACTACTTGGGATGAGCTATGGGATGCTTGTGCTAAGGTAAAAGCAATATATCCAGGTTCAACTCCATTAGGATATGATAGTGAGGCAAACTGGTTTATTACAACTTGTATGCAAAATGGTTGGGGATATACTAATGCTCAAGCTCCACATTATGCATTTAATAATGATGGAACAAAAGGATGGTTAACTTCATTAAAGGAAAAATTTGAGGCTGGTTTATTTACAACTCAAGAAATTTATGGTGCATATACATCAAATCTATTTGTAAATGGTGCAGAGACAGGTTCAGTATTCTCAATTGGATCTTCAGGTGGTGCATCTCACCAAGCTTCTAATAAATTTAAATGGGGTGTTGCTCCTATTCCTGGAACAAAGGTTGGCGATAAAGTTAATAATTATGCAATTTCTCAAGGACCAAACCTATGCATGTTCAATACAAGTGCTGATAACGCAAATGAAAAAGAATTAATGACTTGGATGTTTGTTAAGGAAATATTAAATCCAACATTCCAATGTAGTTTTTCAATGACTTCAGGATATAATCCTGCTCGTCAATCTGCATTTGATAATGCAGCTTATCAAGAATTTTTAGCTAATACAAGTAATATTACAGCTGTAACTGCAAATGTTGCAAAGGGTATGAATGATAGATTCTTTACATCTCCTGCATTCCAAGGATCTTCTACAGCTCGTGATCAAGTAGGTACTGCTTTACAATATGCTATAACAGGTGAAAAAGATGTAGCTAAAGCATTATCAGACGCTATGAAGAAATGTGGTGCTTAATTTGAAATCAGTACTTAGAAGGCTATTTTTAATAATAGCCTTAGTATTGACTGTTTGCTTATCTTCTTGTAATAAAGAAAAAGAACCAGAAGATGGTGTATATTCCTCTATAACAAGAAAATGTACTTTAAATTCAGTATACGAAAATAAAGATTTTATTTCAGAGGGTATAGGGGAAGCTACATTAGTTCGTCCAACAGATGGTGATACAGCTACTTTTAAACTTGTTAAAACAAATCAAAATGTTGTTATTAGATTTTTTGGAATTGATACTCCTGAATCTACTGGTTCAATTGAAAAATGGGGAAAATCAGCTTCTAAATTTACTGCTGAGGCTTTAGAAAAAGCATCAAAAATAGTATTAGAGGCATCAACAACTCCTGCATCTGTAGATTCATATGGATCACGTTATTTAGCATATGTTTGGTATAAGCTAAATGATGATGATCAATGGATGAACTTAAATCTTCAGGTTGTTGAGAATGGTTACTCTAAAAACAAGTGTACTCAAACAGCTCAATATAAATATTATTCATATTTTAAGGAAGCTGAGACTTTCGCAAAAAATAAGCCTCTTCATCTATGGGATACAAAAGCAGAAGATCCATATTATTCAACTGAGGCTGAAGTTGTAACTGTAAAAGATTTAGTAGAAAATATTGATTCATATTATAATATTGAAACTGAAACAGGAAGTAAAGTTAGAATTTCTGCTTATATCAAGTCATATTCACTTAGTCCAAGTGGTACATACACATTTATCGCTGCTCAAATGATTGAAGGACAGGAATATACGATTAATGTATATGCTGGTTATGCATCAGCAGGTGCAACTTCTTTCTTAAAGGTTGGTAATAAATATCAAATCACAGGTTCTATCCAAATTTATTATGATACAGTTCAAATTAGTGGTCTTACTTATGTCCCTTTACAGGAGGGTGGAGACTATTTAACATTATTAGAAAAGAATGTTTATAGTATTTTTAATTCATCTATTAGCTATAGTACAAGCTATGGTACAGCATTATATAGTGATGCTACTGTAGTAAGTGCTACAGAAAATGGAGGAAATATAGTTATTACTGCAACTGCTACTAAAATGAGTGACAGTACAGTAGAAAACGTTAAATTTATTGTTCCTAATACTTCCAATTTATCTGCTTCAAAAATTGCTGAATTAGTAGGTAAAAAACTTAGAACAGCAGGTCTTAAAACTGAAGATGGCAGTATATCTTGTAGGTATGGAGAGATAGAGTTTAATTAAATTTTATTAAGGAGGAAAATAAAAATGAAGAAATTTCTATCGTGGATTTCTGCTTGCTTATTTGCATTTACAAGCTTATTTATATTAGCTTCTTGTAGCAAAGATTCAGTTAAAGCAGAAGATTTATTAGCAACATTAATTATTGATGGCGCTAATACTGATATTACAGAAGATTTCGGTGTTCCTTCCCAAATAGTTAGAGGTGAAGATACATATCCTCTTACTTGGGAATCAAATTCTGAATATCTAACTGTTAGTGAGGCTGCAGATGAAAATAATTTATATATTATTTCTGTAAACCGTCCAGCAGATGAGCAAAAGGAAGTTGCTCTTACTGTTACATTAGAAGTATCTCAAAAGAATAAAGCAACTAAGGAATTTACTTTTAAAGTATCTCCTTATGATGTATATGATTTTTCATCAGAATATAAATTTGATAAGGAAAACAAAAATGTATCTCGTACATTTAGTTTACCTACATCATATACATTAGCTGGTACAAATCAAACATGTACTATTTCTTGGGAGTCTAAAAATACTGATTACATTACTATTGCAGAAGATGGTAAATCAGCAACTGCTAAGATTTCATTTGTAAAGGTCCCAGTTAAACTTGCTGCTACATTTACATATAAAAATGAATCTACTACAAAAACTTATACAGTTAACTGTTTAGAACAAATCACTTATACAGAAGCTACAACTCCAGAAGAAAATGTTGCTTATAAGTTAGGTTTCTTCCAAGTTACATTAAATAATACTTATTATTGGTGTAATGGTAAAATTGCAACAAATTCATCAGGTGACTTTGGTGGTGCTACAACATCATTAGATGAATCAGTAGATGTATATGTTGAAAAAGTTACAGATACAACATGGAAATTATATTTTAAAGAAGGCGAAACTAAGAAATACATTTTCCCTACAATTAATGGTACAACAATAAGATATGGTATAGATACAGATGCATCTAAGTCAGTTGAATGGGTTTGGAATACTGAATACAACACATTTACATTTGATGTATCAGGTACTACTTACTATATGGGAACTTATAGTAGCTATAATACATTTAGTTTTAGTAAGATTTCATATGCTGCAACATCATATGTTTCACATTTATTTAAGGTATCTGAGTTAGAGAGTGCGACACCTACTTATACAGATGCTGAAAAGGTTCAAGTAGAATGCGATTTATACTCTAATGAAGAAACAATGTATCCTGGTACTAATGAATTAGCTGATAAGGGTACAAAATTTACAGATGTTAATGTTACATATGCTGTAAAGGATTCTTCAAAAGATGTTGCATCAGTTAAAGATAATGTTTTAACAATAGCTTGGATTAATGAAGATAAAACAATCGATTTAACTGTTACATTCACACTAGGTGAAGCTACATTATCAAAGGATATTACTATTTCAGCTAAGAGCTTAAATCTAGAATATTCAACAATTGCACAAGCAATTGCTGCTGAAAATGATACATTCTTAAGAATTAAGGGTGTTGTTACCGCAATTTATTCAAATGGTTATATTCTATATGATGGCACAGATGCTATTCAAGTATATACTAGTAAAACAGCTGATAAGGATTTTGCATGGACTATTGGTGATTCAGTTGAAGTAATTGGTTCAAAGGATTATTATAATGGTCATGAATTAGTTCCTGTTATTGCATCAACAAAATTAGAAACAGCTCTTGATATTACTATTCCAACAGCAGAGGCTTATGATGCTACAAAGCTTCAAGCATATTTGGCAGGTGAAGATTATGATATCATTCCAGTTATTATTGAAGGTGGTTTAATTCTTGATAATGGCTATTATAATGTTAATGTTACTGGATTAACAGGACAAGGATCAATAAAAATTACAACTGCTTTAAAAGATACTGTTGACGCCTTAGTAGATAAACAAGTTAAGATTACAGGATGGGCTTATGGTATTTCAAAGAAGAGTATTAATAAAGTTTCAACTCCTTACTTTGTAAATATTATATTAACAGCTATAGAGGATCCTACTTCAAATTATACAGATGAACAAAAGGTAAATGCAGAAAAAGAAGCCTTTACAATGAATACAACAATGTATTCTGGTTCATATGATTTAGTTACTGCTGGTACAGCTTTCACAAATGTTGTTATCTCTTATACAATTAAAACTGATGAAAGCAGTATTGCTTCAATTGTAGATAACAAGTTAACTCTTGCTACAGTTGCAACACCAACTACAGTTGTTTTAACTGTTACATTTGCAATCGAAGATACTACAGTTTCTAAGGATATTGAAATAACAGTTTCAGTTATTGAAGTATCAACTATTACTGAAGCTCTTGCTGCTGAAGATAATACGGTTATTAGAGTTCAGGGTAAGGTTGTAGCTGTTTCAGGTGATGGTTATACAAATGGTTATGTATTATATGATGGTACAGAAGCTATTTATATATATGCAAAAGGATCTCCAGATAGTAGCTTTGCTTGGGTTATTGGTGATTCTGTTGAGGTAATTGCCAAGAAGGCAACTTCAAATGGTGATAGATTAATTCCTTTATATGCTTCAAAGGCAGTGGAACCTGCTTTAGACATTACTATTCCTACAACACCTACAACATATGTTGCATCAGATATTGAAACATATTTAGCTGGTAGTACTTTTGATGTTACTTATGTTGAAATCACTGGTACAGTTATAGTAAGTGGAACTTATTTGAATCTTGATGTTGAAGGCTTAAGTGGTAAGCAAGGCTCTCTTAAAGCTGCTGGTGATGTATTAAATGATCTTAAAAATATAAATGGTAAGAATGTAAAAATTAGAGCATATACATATGGTATTAGTTTGTCTAGTGGTTCTCCTAAGTTTTTAAATATGATTGTTAATGAAGTTGAATATATAGCTTCAGCTGCTGATAGAGCTGTTGACGTTGTAAATACTGCAAAAGCATTAATTAGCTCTGAAGCATATGATGTAACAACAAACATTACTTTCAAAAATATTTATAGAGATGTTACATTAACTGTTACATTACCAACAGATGCTAAGACTCTTACATATGATGTAGCAACTTCAACTTTAACAATTACTCCAACAAAAGATGAAGTAACTGAAATAATTAACATTAAAGCTCAAATTGGTACTGAATCTAATAATGCAGATGTAAATATTAAGTCTCAATTACCATCAACTCCATATCAAATTGCAACATTAGAATATACTGGTAGTGGTAGTGGTGTTTATATGACAGCTACAGATAATGCAGAAAAAGTTGGATTAGATACCGAATTATTTACAGTTAATGCTGCAAAAAATGATTCTAGTAACTTCCCTGCATTAAATTCAGCTGGTGAAATTAGAGTTTATGGTAAGGAAGGTAATGGTGGAGCTTTCACAGTTTCAATTGCAAAGAGTGGATATACTGCAACTATAACATCTATTAGTATAACATTCTCAAGTGGTTATTCATCAGGTGCTCAAATAACAGTTGATAGTTCAGTTGTTGAAGGTACAGATGGTGTTTATGCTATTAATGCAAGTTCTTTCGAATTAAAGAATATTAATTCAGGTACAACTCAGGTTAGAATTAAATCAATTGAAATTAAATATACATTAGTAGCTTTAGATGCTTAATTATAATGATTTTAGAAAATCCCAATTAGATTAATTAATTTTAATCCCAATAATTGGGATTTTTTTCTAGTATAAAATAGAATTATGTTATATAATTAAACTCAAATTAAGGAGTTATAATATATGAATAAAAATAATATAATTGGTATAATATCTTTATTAATATGTACAATTGTATGGGGTTCTGCCTTTGTTGCTCAAAGTATGGCAGGAGAATATATAGAGCCATTTTATGTTAATGCAATACGTTTTTTTATAGGAGGTATTGTATTAATTCCATTATGTTTTGTATTTAAAGATAAAAATAAGATAGTAAATAAGAAAAAAACAATTACAGGTGGTATTCTAGTTGGATTAATGCTTTGTATTGCTTCTAATCTTCAACAAATTGGAATTGTAAAAACAACTCCAGGAAAAGCAGGTTTTTTAACAGCAATGAATATAGTTTTTGTTCCGATAATATCATTTGTGATATATAAGAAAAAGATTAATTATAAGCAAATAATAGGCATCATTTTAGCAGTTATAGGTATGGGATTATTAACACTTGATAATAATTTTTCTATAAATATTGGTGATTTATTATGCTTAGGATGTGCATTCTTTTTTGCTATTCATATAATATTTGTAGATTATTTTTCAAAAGATATTAATTCCATATTGTTATCAATGATTAGTTTTTTTGTAGCCTCTATTTTTTCTTTGTTTATAGCTTTACCATTTGAAAAATTTGATTTGCATTCTTTTTATTTAAGTTTGCCATATATTTTATATTTAGGTATTGCATCATGTGGTATAGGTTATACTTTACAAATTGTTGGTCAAAAAAGAATAACAGAGGTTAAGGCTACGTTATTATTAAGCTTAGAAGCTGTATTTAGTGTTATTTTTTCATTTTTGATTTTAAAACAAATGTTAGAAGTACAAGAGATAATTGGTTGTTTTATAATGCTTATAGGTGTTATCATTGTTCAAATAGCAGATATAAAAATACAAAAAGCTAAGAATAATGAGTAAATATTACAAAAAGAACTTAGTTGAGATTTAAAGAACTGAATAAAAATTAAAAATAATATTAATTTAATTTATTATATGATATAATTAATATTGTCATATTTACAATATTTGACAATATACTATAGAGGAGGAATTTTAAATGTTTTTAACAAATGGTTTTGTAATAGGCTGCGTAATAGGTGGTATTATTTTAGTTTTATTATTATTTTTTATTGCTAGTTATGTTAAAGCAGCTCCCGATACAGCTATAATTATTTCTGGATGGGGTAAAAGAAGGATATTAATTGGTAAAGCAGGATTAAGAATTCCATTTTTGCAAAGAATAGATAAATTATCATTAAGAGTATTTCAAGTAGATATAAAGACAGATGAAGCAATTCCAACTTCAAATTTCATTAATATTAGAGTTGATGGAGTAGCTAATTTAAAGATTTCATCAGATCCAGTTTTATTAGAAAGAGCAGCAGAATCTATTTTAAATATGTCTGAGGACGATTTGATTAAGCAAGTTCAACAAGTTTTACAAGGTAATATGAGAGAAATTGTAGGTACTGTTGATATAAAACGTTTGGTTCAAGATCGTCAAGGTGTTGCTAACTCAGTAAAAGAAAATGTTGTACCAGATATGGCTAAAATGGGTATTGAGGTCGTAAATTTTAACATTCAATCATTCTCTGATGACAATCATGTGATTGAAAATTTAGGTATTGATAATATATCTCAAATTTCTAAGGATGCTGCAATCGCTAAGGCGAATGCTGATCGTGATGTTACAATTGCAAAATCTGCAGCTGAAGAAGCTGCAAATAGAAGCAGAGTAGAGGCCAGTCAAAAAATTATTGAGCAGAATACAGCTTTATCCTTGAAGGAATCAGAGCTTAAACAACAAACTGATACTGCAAAAGCACAGGCAGATGCTGCATACAAGATTGAGGAACAAAAGCGTCAGCAACAAATTAATATTGCTCAAATTAATGCCGATATCGCAAAAAGAGAAAGAATGGTTGAACTTGAAAATAAGGAAGTAGAAATTCAAGAAAAGAGATTAACTGCTGAAGTTAATAAGGTTGCTGATTCTAAGAAATATGCAGCTCAGCAAGAAGCCGAAGCAGATTTATTTACTCGTCAAAAGGCAGCTGAAGCTAAAAAATATGAATTAGAGCAAGAAGCTGAAATGCAAAAAATAAAAGCACAAGCTGATAAGGTTGCAAAGGCTCAGGCTGCAGAAGCATTAAAAATCCAAGCTGAAGCTGAGGCTGCAGCTCAAGTAGCAAAGGCAAATGCCTTAAAAGAAGCTGCTTTGGCTGAGGCTGAAGGTATTGAGGCAAAAGGTCGTGCCGAAGCAGATGCTATTAAAGCAAAGGCTGATGCTATGAAGCAATATGGTGAAGCAGCAACATTACAATTAATACTTGATTCTGGTGTTTTACCAGAAATTGTTAAGGCATATTCACAACCAATGGCAGAGGCTATGGGTAAAATTGATTCTATTACAATGTATGGTGAAGGCAATACAGCTAAGTTAACTGAAGAAATATCTAAAAATGGTACTCAAATTTTTGAAGGATTAGAAAAGGCAACTGGTTTAGATATTAAATCATTATTAGCTGGCTTCTTAGGTGGAAAATTATTATCTAGAGATAATAAAAATGAATAGATAATTAGATAATAAATAGTAAATTTATTGGACGTGAGATTATAATATTTCACGTTCTTTTTTATATATAAAAAAAATTTTAAATTTACAATGTAGTATAAAATATAATATAATTATAATGATTTATATTAATAAATGTGGTGATGATTTTGCTTGAAGAAAAAATAGTTTCATTTATTTCTAATAGAAAAAAAGTAGAAATTAATATTAGTTCTATACTTTATATATTGATGAATAGAAAAATAGCTGAAATACATGTTTCGGGTGGAGATATATTTAAAACAAGAACAACTCTTTCTGAACTTCTTTCTAAACTTGATGAGAGATTTCTAATTGTGTGTAGGGGTTGTGTTGTTTCTGTTATGGCAATACATAAAATAACCAAAAAAGTTGAACTGAGTAATGGTGAATTTCTTGACTATACTATTCGAAAGAAAAAACAGTTGATATCTGAGCTACATTCTAAGCAACAAAAGATTTTAAGCGGAATCTCAGATAAAAATTATGCTTTATCAGAAGAGCAATATCAACGTTATTATGCTAGCTTTGATGATATGCCTTTTGCATTTGCTGATATAGAAATGATTTTCAATAAGGATAGACATGCTGTTGACTGGATATTTCGTTATGGTAATACTGCACTGGCAAAGCTTGAAAAGACACCCTTAGATGAGCTTATCGGTAATTCATTTGGTAAAGTATTTCCAAATATGGATTCTAAATGGTTACTATGCTATGAACGGGTTGCTCTTTATGGAGAAACACTTGAAACAATAGACTATAGTCCTGAAATAGATACCTATATTAAGGTAATCTGTTTTCCAACATTTAAAGGTCATTGTGGATGTATTCTTTTTAACATACAGGATATTAGTTATATAAAAAATAGCAAATATGCTGAAAAAGCAATGATTGATTATTTTGGTAAAGCTTCTAAAAAAATAATAGCTAAATGAGTTTAATTTGTAAAAACAAAGAATTATGTCGTTTCGTACCCTTTAATTGTCTTTTAGCGTCGTTTTATTGTATTTTTGTGTTATTTTCTTGACAATATTTAAAGTGTGAAATATAATTTTCAATAAATATCTGATTTTTATTTACTGTGATAATAAATTTATGAAAAGAGGAGGAATAGTTTAAATGCGTGAATTTTATGAAGTAGATGAATTTAAAAAGATTGACGAATATAAAAAATTTGAAGCTGAAAATTATTCTAAATCTAAAGAAATCTTTGAAACAAATGAATTTAAAAATGATATTTCTGAAATCTCAAATACTGATACAAATAAAAAGTTAAAAGATAATTCAATAAAAGAAAAAAAGACTGACCAACAGGTAAATAATGATAAAATAAATAATGTTGATAATAATATAAACAATCTTTCAAATAACAATATAGACAATACGATTAATGAAGTTAGTAAGTCTTTAGGTGGTAACATTGCCTCTACAGTTTCTAGTTTTGCAGGAACTGCTGCAGCGACTGTAGTAGGATCAATAGGTGCGGTTGTTGTTTGTTCTAATTTTTTAGTTGCATCACCTAAAATGGAGATTATTAATATAAATACTGGTGCAGATTATGTTTATTATGATGTTGATATATCTGATTTAAGCGAAGATATAAATTATAGTATTATTATAAAGAATGCTTATGGAAGCTTTGAGTTTACAGTAGATGAAGGTAAAAATCAAAATCTAGTATCAGGATTAAAGCCGTATTGTGAATATAGCTTATCTCTTGTTTCTGATAATAAAGAATTTGGTGGATATAGAACGTACTATGAAAAAAGCTTTTATACAAAGAAAGCTGAAAATCCAGAAGCCATATTAACTTATAATACTAATTGCAATTATGATAATTTAACAATGAATTTAGATTATGATATTTTTATTTCTGATTATTATAAGCAAGGAATAAATTATTATTATACAATTACGTATCAAGAAGAAATAATCTTTACTGATAATAATTTAAGTGATGACTATTATTTTTCAGGAGAATTATTTGATATATCTGAAGGAGATTATATTTTTAATTACTATTGTAATTTATATGATGAAGACATAGTAGTTGGTACTGATACTATCACAGTAATTAAGCCTGATGATTTAATACCTCCAGTAATTGATTATGAAATTAATAGTGTTACAATGACAGGAAGTTGTGATACTGGATATAATTTATCTATCGATTTAGAAAATTATAATTCACTTGCTACATATGAGCTAAGCATAGTTTCTAATTCATTTAGTGACACATATATTTTTGATTCTAAGCATCTTGAATTATCTAATTTATTATTAGATTATCAAAATACAAAAATAAAATTAAAAATTAGTCATAATGATGATAGCTTTGTGTATGATTATAATTTAATTGATTTAATAGGTATTAATTTAATAATTGATAGTCAAGAGTATAATCAAGAGAGTAATTCTAGTCTTATAAATTATCAAATAATAGGAGATTATCAAGCTATTAGCTTTGAGGCCGTTAATAATTATAACGAAGAAGAAATATGTACAAATATTAATAATCAAGTTATGATTAGCTTAAGCGGAAATGTTTTATTAACTACTTATCTTCAAGTAGATGATTTAAAATTATGCTTTAAAAATGAATTAGATTTAGGTAATAGATTAACAATTGAAAATGTTCAATATGGAAGCTATTCTAATTCTAATGCAATTTATGTTAAATTAAATAAATATTTACCAACTGAAGCTACGATTGATGCAGTAGTAGATGATATAGAATTAGAAAAATTAGAAGGATATAATCTTTTTGATGGCTCTTATTATGTATTTGATGGTTCAGCTTTAACTGGAGATGAAACAATCAAAATATGTGCTAAATATAATGATATATTAATTAATTGTGAAGAACAATTATTTACATTAGATTTAACAAATATTCCTGAATATACGGAAGAATTTACAAATCCAGCTGATTCAATGATTACCTACAATGATGATGATACTTTTAATGCCTATATTCCAATTAATTTTGAAACTACAGATTCAAATTTATGGTATCGTATATTATTAAATGATGAGTATTATATTGATTCAAGAGAATATATGGCTTTATTTAAAAATTTAGATTCATTAGTAGAATATCAAGTTACATATCAAATTTATTATGATAAAAATGGAGTAAGTTATTATCTAGCTGGTACAAAGCCAATAGATCCAGTTTCTTGTAAAATTGATGATTCAGAAACTAGAATAGTTTATGATGAAGAACTAGGTACATTTGAAATAAGAGATTTTTATGAGTATTTAGATCTTGATGTAGTAGTTTATTATAAGGATGGTTCAAGTGAAACTGTTACTATAGACTATAGTAATATTGGACAATATGATAATACAAAATTAATAGATAAAGTGGTATTAAATTATAGTACTAGTTTAGTTGATGAAGAAATAATAGAATTTAAACAATTAGAATATTATGGTAATAAATATAAGGAATATACTTTGTATGTAGCTGATCCTTATGAATTAATAATTGATAACGTATCGTATGGTGCATATGGAAAAAGCAATTATTTATATATAAAATCAGAGCAAGCTTATTTAGATGATTATGAATTATATTTAGAACAATCAGGAACAAGATATGATATAGTTTCAAGAACAGTTGATTATTATATTCCAACAGTTCCAAATTACTATGAGTTTGATATATCTGGTATGACTATTGGTACAAGCTTTGATATTAAAGTAATAAATAAACACTATGAAGAAGTAATATTAGCAAATACAATCAGTTATACAATTGAAACAACAGATATAAATACTTTAGTTACAGTACCTTCATATTCTAAATCATATGCAAATCCAGGAGATTGTTACGTCACATACAATGATGATGATACATTTAATTCCTATATACCAATTAACTTTGAATGTAGTGATTCTAATGTATGGTATCGAATCAGGTTAGGTGATGAAATATATATTGATTCAAGAGATTATATTGCCTTTGCTGGTAATTTAGATTCAGAAGAAACATATTCAATAAAATATCAAATATATTATGATTATAATGGTATAAGCTATTATGTAGCTGGTGAGTGGCCATCAGGAGGTATTGAAGCTAAACCTAATGATTCAGGTACTAGAATAGTATATGATATAGAAGCAGGTACGTTTGAATTAAAATATTTCTATGAGAATATGGATTCAAATGTAACAATTATCTATACTGATGGAACTAGTGAAATAGTAACATTAGATTCTAGTAATATTGGACAATATGATAATACTAAAATAATTGATGTAGTTAAATTAAATTATAGTGTATGTGAAGTCGATGAAGAATTATTTAATAATAAAGGAATTGAAATTGTTGGTAATAAATATAAAGAATATATACTTAATGTTGAAAAGCCTTATGAATTAGTAATAGATAGTATATCATATGGTTCTTATGAGTATAATAATTATCTTTACATAAAGGCAACCCAAGCATATTTGGATTCATATACTATTCGATTAGAATGTAATGATGAAATATATATTGATGAAGATGTTACAAGTGAAGGATATTATATATTTAATACAACAGGTATCCCTGTTGGTACAAGCTTTAATATTATAGTATTAAATAAATTTTACGATGAAGTTCATTTGGTAACTCCAGTAAGCTATACAATTGAAACAACAGATATAAATACTTTAGTTACAGTACCTTCATATACTAGTATGTTTGCTAATCCTGGTGATTGTATGATATCATACAATGATGATGGTACATATAATGCATATATTCCAATTAATTTTGAATGTAGCGATTCGAATGTATGGTATCGAATTATTTTAAGTGATAATAAATATATTGATTCAAGAGATTATATAGCATTTGCTGGTAATTTAGAATCAACAGAAGTATATCCAATAAAATATCAAATATATTATGATTATAATGGAATTAGCTATTATGTAACAGGAGAATATCCATCAGGAAGTATTTTTGGTACTATAGATAATACTTTATATACTGCTTCATATGATCCAACGGATGGTACAAATGAATTTATTATTAAGGATTTCTATTATTATATTGATTCAAACGCAAGAATTTATTATAAGGATGGAAGCTATGAGGATATTGTTGTTACAAAAGATTTAGGTAGTATTACAGGAAATTATACAAGTGGAAAGATAATAGATTATGTCTTTATCAAATATTCTACTAAACTTATAAATGAAGAAACACTTAATAGTAATGGAATTACTTTAATAGGCAATAAATATGTTGCGACAAGTATTTCTGCAAACAGTGTTTATGATATTTCTGTAGATGAAATGCTTTATGATGATTATGATTCTTCTAAGCAATTATTAATAAAATCATCTTCAGCAAGTGAAATGGGAGCTACATTATATATTTCTCAAGATAGTACTATTGTCGAATCAACATCAACAATTGGAGATTATTTAGTATTTGATACATCTAGTTTAACGTTAGATAGCACAATTAATCTTAAAGCAAAAATTGCTGAAAATGATATAGTATTATTAAATAAACTAGAATATACATTATATAGTAATGTATCCTCTGTAACAACTATCCCACCATATATGAAAACATATGCAAATCCAGGAAATTGTTATACTACTTATAATGATGATGGAACATTTAATGCTTATTTACCTATTAATTTTGAATGTGATGATGAAAACTTATGGTATCGAATTAAAATAGGTGATGATAAATATATTGAAGGTGGAGATTATATAGCTTCAATAAAAAATTTAGATAGTTCTATAAATTATTCAATATTATATCAATATTATTATCGTTATAATGGCATTAGCTATTATATCGCAGGAGAATGGCCATCAGGAACAATAAGTGGATCATGCGATATTTCCGGGGCAACTATAACAACTGATGCCGTAAATTCTACATTTACAATATCAGGAATTTCTCTTAATGTTTCTGATACAGTGACAATTCATTATTCTGATGGAAGTACTGATGATGTTATAGCTACAGTAAATACAGATATTACAGGTACTTATGATAATACTAAAGAAATAAGTTCAATTACAATAAGCTATAGTAATTGTCTTGTTACAACTTCATTTGAAGAAACATTAGCTTCAAATAATATAGCCCTTGTTGGTAGCAAATATAAAGAAATTAACATAACAAATTCATAGGAG
>JBJEFS010000004.1:0-4878 GCA_051874325.1 Anaeroplasma sp. | reverse complement strand
ATCCAACAAAAATAGAAACAGAATTAGGCTGGAAGCCTAAGCATAATTTTGATAGTGGAATTATTGAAACTATTAAGTGGAATTTAGAAAATCAAAACTGGTTAAATCATGTTGAATCTGGTGAATATTTAAAATGGATGGAAAGATATGAATAATAAAATACCGTTAATGTTGGAATGAAAAATCCAAAAATTAACGGTTTTTTTTAAAATATTTAAATTTATATAATTATTATCTTTTTATTCATTTTCATTTTCCTCACCTGCAGGATCAACATGAATCATGCAATGCTTAATATTACTATATTTATTTTCTAAGTAATCATGAAGTTCTCTTGCAATTTTATGGCCTTCATATACGCTTTTATTTCCATCAACAGCTATGGCCAGCTCAATATAATATTTGTTTCCAAACTGCCTAGTTTTTATCGAATTTAGATTAATAATTCCAGGATATGTGGTAGCTATTTTTTTTATTTCTTCTTCATATTCCTCTGGTGCTGCTTTATCAACCACCTGATTAATAGATTGAACAGCAATATCAAATGCAATCTTTAAAATAAATAAAGATATTATTATACATGCAATTGGATCAAGTATTGCCCAATAACCACCAATTATCATTCCTATAATACCTAAAACACTACCAATTGAAGATAGTGAATCTGATAAATGATGATAGGCATCAGCCTTTAATGAGATTGAATTTATTTTTCTTGCAGCAATAATAGTATATAAATACATTAAAAACTTTGCAATAATTGAAATAATGGCACATACTAAAGCTAAAAAAATAAAATCCGTTTTTTCAGGCAAAATTCCCTTTGCGAAATCAATAATAGCTATAACTCCATTATATCCTAAAACCAAAGCAGTACCACCTAATAACATAGCTAAAATAATACTAGCAATAGATTCCATTCTTTCATGTCCAAATGGATGTTCCTTATCAGGCTCTTTTGTACTTAATTTTGCACCAATCATTACAACTATTGTACTGAATACATCAGATGCACTATGAATAGCATCAGATATAAGTGAGCTAGATTTAGCAAGTGTTCCAGCAATAAGTTTACCTATAGATAATATTGCGTTCCAGATAATTGTTACGACGCCTATTTTAACTATAGTTTTTTTGATTTCTTTAGTTTCCATAAAAATCTTCCCTTCATATTATTATATTCCAAAGGATAAAAAACCTGTGGAATTAACTGTCCCACAGGTTAAACTGTTGCCTTAGCCCGACCTACCTAATAATAGAGTCTGTTCAGATAATTGAATTATATCAATCAAAATATAAGTTAGTCAAGCGTAACATAGTTATATAATTTAATAACAATTATTTATTTAGAATTTCATTACTTAATTCAATTATTTTATTCTTATATTTATTTTTTCTTGCCTTTAAATATCTTCTATATATAAAATAATTAATTATACATAAAATTATTCCTAATATACCAATAATAATACCAATCCACATAAAATTGCTTAAAATTACCTGCATAGCAACACACATACCAAATCCTAAAATTAAAGCAGAAATACCGCCAAAAATATAAGCAAATAATTTAGGTGGAAAATTAACTTTTCTATCTAGCAATTTTAATTCCTCAAGTGTTGTAGCATCCTTATCAGTATACTGCTCAACTATTTTATTTACATACTTATTTTCATTCATTTTATGTCCTCCTTAAATTTACAGGAGTATTATACAATCAATAAATTAAATATATATTAAAATAATGTAAATGTTTTGTAAACTATCATTTTCCCAAACAAAATTTAGTAAATAAAGCTGTTATTAATTCCTCTGGATAAGATTCTCCAGTAATCTCTCCAAGATAGTCAAATGCATCCTTAATATCAATTTCAATTAAATCAATATCAACATTTCTATCAATCGCATCTTTTGCATTTTTTAATGATTGATAAGCTTTTTCCATTAAATTTACTTGACGAGTATTATTTAAAAAATTACCATCTAAAGCATCTAAAGAATCAATGTTGGTTATTTCTAAAATTTTATCAGCTAAAAGATTAATCCCTTCTTTATTTTTAGCTGATATATATATAGCATCCTCTATTTCCCATACAGAATTTAAATCATTTTTATTTGCAATAATAATTCTTTTTTTATTTTCAGTTAATTTTAACAAATTTAAATCATATTCATCCAACTCTTTTGAGGAATCCAATACTAATAAAACTAAATCAGCTTCATTAATAGCCTTTTGACTTTTTTCAATTCCTATTGATTCAATAAAATCATTACTATCATGGATGCCTGCAGTATCTATTAAATGAAGTGTAACATTACCTATATTTAATACACCCTCCACCATATCTCTAGTAGTTCCAGCAATAGAAGAAACAATTGCCTTATCTTCATCTAATAACATATTTAATAAACTACTTTTACCTACATTTGGTTTACCTGCTATTGCAGTTTTTATACCATGAATTGCAATAGTAGAAATCTCGGAATTTCTTAAAATTTGTTTCATTTTTTTAAGTAAATCTTCAATTATTGGATATAAATAATTATGGGTTACTTCAATAGAATCTTCATATTCTGGATAATCAATATTAACCTCTATTTTAGCTATTATATCAAGTAATTCATCTCTAAAGGTTTTAACTAAATTAAAGGTATTTTTACGAAGCGACATATTAGCTGATTTTAATGCTACTTGATTTTTAGATGAAATAATATCCATTATTGATTCAGCTTGAGTTAAATCTAATCGTTTATTTAAAAATGCTCTTTTTGAAAATTCTCCTCTTTCAGCTAATCTAAATCCATTTTTTAATAAATGCTTTAATACTTGATTAGTAACAAAGATTCCACCATGACAATTAATTTCAACCGTATTTTCTCCATCAAAAGAATTAGGTGCTAAAAATATATTACATAGCACCTCATCAATAATTTCATCGTTGTCAACAATATGTCCATAATGAATAGTATGAGACTTACATTTATTAAGATTTTTTCCTTTAAAAATATTATTTACTAAATTAATTGCATCTGGGCCACTACATCTAATAATCGAAATTGCCCCAATTCCATATGGTGTGGCAATAGCACAAATATTATCATTCATCTATCTCACCTCAAATTAATAATAATATTATACAAAAATTCTTATTATTTTTCAATTAATGTCTTTTCCTATATATTATTATTCCCATTGAAGAAATTAATATAATCATTACTACTGCAATACCACAGCTTATTAATAAAGGTGTTTTATTCTCCTTAGCCTCATTATTAGGTTTTAAAAAAGAAGTATCATCTACTTTAATAATACCATTAATTATGGTTCCATCCTTTAATATTAATTCATAGTCATATTGATTTTCTGGATTTATCGTTTCAAAATATAATGAATTTAATATTACTCCTTCCGATGATTCTATTTGATTTGAATCTATTAGCTTTTGAATTATTTGTTCTTTTGTTAAACATTGTCCTTTTCGTACAGTTATAATATATTTATTAATTTCTATTTGAGGATAATCATTATCAATTACTCTTACTGTTATTATTTTAGTACTAAAATTACCAGCTAAATCAGAAACCTTTACTTCAAATTGATAATCACCAAAAAATGAATAAAACTCATCATAGTTATCTATATCAGTTAATGATATTCTATCCTTAGAAATGATTCCATCTATATCGTCTTTTACCATTATATATTCTATAATATCATTTTTTGATAATTTATTATATGGATAGTTTACTTCAATATTACTACATATAATTTTAGGACTAACATCATCAATGACATTAATATAGCCTGATAAAACAGAAGAATTATCATTATTATCTGTTGCGACAATAGTAAGCATATAGCTGCCTGGCACATTATAATTTAATTTATAATCATCATAGCTTAAATTAATACTATTAACACCGCTAGAATCAATAATATTACAATGCTTTAAAATTGACTCATCATTTAATTTTGTTTTATAGCTTACATTAATTTCATTAATAGTTATTGTTGGTCCTTTCCCATCAACAACATCAACAATACAATTTTGAATGACAGTATTTCCATATTCATCTCTTGCAATAATTCTAAAACCATAACTTCCTTTTTCAATTAATCCCTCATCATCTAAAATATATGTATTGTTATCTATTTCATAAGTATTAATTACATTATCTGTTTTATCTTTAATGACAATATCATTTAATAATTCATCAATAGGTAATGGATTATCACCTTCAACAATAAAATGAACATCTTTTCCTAAATATACTGAATTTTCTTCATATTTCATAATATAAATAAAATCTAAACACTTAAAATATATCTCATCTGAAATATTTGATTCAGTTATTCCATCAAAAACAACATTATCAAAATATACTCTAGCTGCATCATTTAACATCATATATGTATAATCTGATATTTCACTAATAATTATTTCATCGTTTATATTTACTGATAATTGGTTATCATAATATTCAATATTATAAAATTCAATATCAAAATTATTAATTTCATAAATTCTTGAGCTTATACCACAAAAGCAATAATCTTGATAATAATATTTTGTGGCTATATATATTATCTTATCTGTAAATATTTCAACCTCTGATTCAATATATCCTTCTTTAATACCACCTATACTATCTAATAAATATAACAATTCTGAATTTATAAATTCTTCATAATTCATTCCTCTAAAAACGTTAAAAATATCATCTGCATTAATTATTTTTACAGTATTATTATTTTCTACATTATCTGGAATGATATTAGCTTTAGAATAAGTAACAAAGCTAAAAGTAATAAAAATAAATGAAATAAAACCAAGTATTTTCTTCATTTTAATATTCCTCCATATTTTCTAGTCTAAC
>JBJEFS010000003.1:0-4975 GCA_051874325.1 Anaeroplasma sp. | reverse complement strand
AGCTCTCTTATCATTATCACTTAAACTCAATTCTATATCGATAACCTTTAAATTATTTAATCTAACCTTTTGAGCAGAACAATTATCAATATTAGAAATATCAATTAAAATAGCTTCATAGATTTTATTACCTGAAAGAATCTTGTATGTAGGACGATTAGAACACGCTCCTTTGATGAAGCCCCTTCCATCAACTTCATTTTTTATTCCTACAACCTTTATTTTGGTACCAATAGCTAATTCTTCAGGACAATATATCTTATTTATAACATAACCACCACAATCATCCATTAAATACAAGGTTTTGTATTCATTATCATAATTTGTTATAGCTTGAATATAACCAATTACAGTAACAATCTCTCCTTCTTCAGCATTTAAATATTCTTCATAGCTACATATATCATTATAATCATCTATAAGAATATATGCATGCTCTGTTGTTGGTATACCGTTATATTTAAAGCATGAAGTTAATATTAATAATGATAAAAATATGGATAAATAATAAAACTTATTTTTCATAAAAGTACCTTATTTCCTTCAAATAATAAGTGAATTATATATTTAATTATTTTTAAAGTCAACGAAGTAAACTACATATTTAGCGTTTTTTCTAAAAAAAAAAGAAATAGTCAACCTATTTCTATTTATTATCATAGTAACAGCAATAAATGTTTATAAGTTTGATGAGATGGGAAATATTTGTTTTGACAAATATTAATCATTATATTTAATAATTTAAAAAGAAATTATAAATTATAATAATTTTAGTTATCGCTGTTACTCATGTCCCTTAACGACTTTATTTATATTATATTTTCATTTTATTTACAAGGTAAATACTCTAGACAATTATAAAATCAGTTGGACATTTTGGGACATTTATCATTGTTTTGTTCTAATTGTTCCTTTTTTATTGTATATTTTCCATTCTTTTTATCCTTTAATAAATTATAAAGATAATTATCAACCTTTTTCTTATTTTCATAATTAATATCAAAATCAAAAGATATCTCATATGATAATCTACTTAACGTTTCTTGATATTTTTTATTTAAGCTAACCTCTGTAATATCACCATTTATTTCCTCGTCAAATAAAGTATTATCTTTATTATTTAATGCTTTAAAACCGATATCTTTTTTTGTATTTATTCCCTCAACTAATACAATAGTATTATTTAATATAATTTTTCTTCCTCTTTGATCAATAAAATCACCCTTTGAAATCATATTATATATAAATGATTTTATAGAACCACAAGCTTTATCAAAGGATTTAAAGCATAATAAGCACATTGGATAGCCAAGGATATGCTTAGATAATATTCCTTCATCCTCATATCCAACATATCCAGGAGGTGCTCCAATTAAGCTTGATAGCATAACTCCATCCTTATAACTATTTAAATCTATTTCAAGAATCGCTTCCTCTCCGATGTTAAATAGAGTAGAAATATCATCAATCAATAGTCTATATTGAGTTAAACCACCACTATATGATATTTTAATTAATGGTTTAGAGTCTAATAAATCTGTCTTATACAACCATCTATATTTTTCTAAACAACTATAGCTTGGTTTATATGAGCTATCGTAATCACTATTTCCAATAATAGCATTATCAACATCTTCAAACGAAACATTTTCTTTTTTCTGTATTGATGCAATACTCATCGCATCATCCAAAACATCTATACATTTATCTGGTCGATATCTCCTAATAATTTTACGTTCACTTTGATATAATAAATAATCTAAAACACGATTAGATATTTTAACATTATGATATTTTTCATACTCAGTAGCTATTCCATAAAGAATTTCTTTTGTTTCCTCCTGAGTAGGTTCAGAAATAAAAATAGGCTGAAACCTTCTTAATAAAGCCTTATCCTTTTCTATTGTTTTATGATACTCTTCAATAGTCGTTGCTCCAATTAATCTTATGTCTCCTCTCGCAAGCAAAGGTTTAAGCATATTAGCAACATCTAAATTTCCGTCAGTAGTTCCAGCACCCATTATAGTATGAATTTCATCAATAAAAATAACTGCATTTTTATTTGATGCAATTTCTTTCATAAACTTATCAAATCTTTCCTCAAAATCACCACGATATCTTGTTCCAGCAATCATAGCTGTTAAATTTAAAGAAAGAATAGTTAATTCACTTTTTTCATTAGCTAATTTAGATGCATAGCCTTCGATTAATGCTGTTTTCCCTACTCCAGCATTTCCAATAAGTAATGGATTATTTTTAAATCTACGATGCATTATTATATCTATTCTTTTTAAATAATCCTTTCTTTCAACAAAAGTTTGAAGCTCTTTATTTTTAGCTAATTTAGATATGTTTTTTACATAACTTAATTCATCAATCGAATTTGAGGAAAAATCATATATTTCTTTTACATCCTCTATTAAATCAGCAATGTTTAATCCTAAGGATTCAAGTATTGCTATTGCAATTGTATTCTTAGTTAAAAGAATACTCATAAATAAGTGTTCTTCAGATATTGGTTTTCCATTTGCTAATTCTGCTGCCTTATCTAGTATTGCCTCAAGTGATTTGTTATATTGACCATCACTATGTCTTAAAATAAAAATCTGATTAGTTTTTTCTTCAATTTCTTCCTTTGTTACTTCGTATTCATTTAATAAAAAATGACAAAGACTATCTTCTGTTTCAAACATTGCTAAAATTAAATATTCACTACCCATCGTATTTATATGATGAGCATCTGAATAGCTTTTAGCTAATTCTAGTATTTGTCTTGCTCTTGTGTTTAATTCCACTCTATCACACTCCTTAAAAATAGTATATGCTTGTGGATATCAAAACATACTAATAATAGAAATAATTAACATTCAATGTTATAATATGCTAAGGAGATGATTATCTAATGAAAGCAATAACTGTGGGAATAACAACTAAAAATGATAAATATGATATAGAATATTCATTAAATGAGTTAAAGAATTTAGCTGAGGTTTTAAATATAAATGTTATCAAAGAATTCCATCAAAACTTAGAAAAGCCTAATCCTAAAACATATATTGGAAGTGGAAAAATTAGTGAATTAATTATCGCAATAAATGCCTTTGATATTGATATAGTTATTTTTAACGATGAAATATCACCTGTACAATTAAGAAATCTAAATGAATTATTAAAAATTGAAGTAATTGATAGAAGCTATTTAATTTTAAAAATTTTCGAATTGAGAGCCAAAAATAAGGAGGCAAAGTTAGAAATAAAATTAGCTAAAGATTTATATTTATTACCCAGAATTCAATACTTACGAGAAAAAGAATCAAGAATAGGAGGAGGCTCATCCACCTCCACAAGGGGAAGTGGTGAAACTCAAAGAGAGCTTGATAGAAGACATTTAATGGCTGAAATCAAACATATCAACGAAGAACTTGAAAATATTAGGAAAATGAAATCACTACAAGTGGAAAAAAGAAAGAAAAATGAAATTCCTATTGTAGCATTAGTTGGTTATACTAATGCTGGTAAATCAAGCACAATGAATTCTATTTTAGAATATTGTAATAAAAATAACAAAGAAGTCTATGTTCAAGATCAATTATTTGCAACACTATCAACATATAATCGTATTGTCGAATACAAAAAAACTAGATTTATGCTTGTAGATACAATTGGATTTGTATCAAAATTACCACATAATTTAGTTAATTCCTTTTATCAAACATTATATGAAATAAAAAATGCTGATTTAATAATTCATGTAGTTGATTCATCTACAAATTACATTAATCAGCAATTAAATGTTGTATTAGATGTTTTAAATTCACTTAATATTGATGATATTCCATCATTCTTCTTACTAAATAAATGGGATAAAACAATTAGCAATGATTTAACTATTATGGGATATAAATCTATTCCCTATTCAAATTTTACTAAGTTTAATATCGATATCTTACTTAATGCAATAGTACATGAAATAAGCCCATCCACAATTAGAAGTCAATTTTTAATACCTTATAATAAAGGTGATTTAGCTCACTTAATTGAGGAAAATGCAGCTATTTACAAAAAAGAATACCAAAATTATGGAACATACTATGATGCAGAAATCCCAATTAAAATTTATAATTTATTTTCAGAATACGATTTAGATAAAATGGTTTCCTAGCTTTTCTTTTCAAAGAAAGCAACACCAATTCCATTAGGTCCTACATGTGTACCGATGGTAGTACCTATTATATATTTTGGAACATTATCAGTATTAGACTTCCAAATACTCTCACTATCTTCAATATATTTTGTAAGTAGACTATCATCTAATCCTGAATAAACAGTACCAAATGGCATTGTAAAATCAATGCCTTTTTCTTCCACTAAAGAATTTAATAAGTTTTTCCCCTTTTTAGAACCAATTGCTTTTCCTAATAATTTGACACTACCATTAACTACACCAATTACTGGCTTTAAAGATAATCGACTACCAATAAAGGCTGCAGCACCTGATATTCTACCACCCTTTTTTAAATACTCTAAAGTATTAAGCATAGCAATAACATTTATTCTTTTTTTTGCATTATTCAACTCATCAACAATATTATTAATATCTAAATTATCATTTATAAGCTTTAAAGCATACTCACATAATAATCTTTCTCCTATGCATGCATTTAAACTATCAACAACATATACATTAGGAAAGTCATCCGCTGCAGCAACAGCACTTGCGTATGTACCTGATAGTTTTGATGATATTGTTATTACTAGTAATGTTGAACCATCTGCAGTTAATTCCTTATATTTTTCAACATATCTAAATGGAGTTATTTGACTTGTTTTTGGTAACTCATTGTATTCTATTAGCATATCATAAAATTGCTTAGGAGTTAAATCAACACCATCATAATAATCTTTATTATTCATTCTTACAATTAGAGGAATAATATTCACTCCCATTTTCTTCGCTTCCTCCAATGAAATATCA
>JBJEFS010000002.1:0-5028 GCA_051874325.1 Anaeroplasma sp. | reverse complement strand
TTCCTACATACCATAAATAATTTAATTTTATTTTAATTTACGACTGAACTGTAACCTATATTCGTTTTTTGGCTTTAAATGTGGGTATTTTTTATATTGCTTCTTAGAATGAAAAAAGCATTTTATTTTGCTAATAAATGGAGGAATTCCTAATATTTTAATATAGTATTTAATTATATTAAGAAGCTTATAAGCATGAATATTAAATACTTTTATTTCTTTATTAAACAAAATAAATCCAATTATTATACCAATAATATATATAATAAAATAAATGAAATTAAGTTCTATATTATATTTATAGCTTATTTTAATCCATATAAATGCTATTAAGAAGAAAAATAAAAATAATCTAAAGAATCTTATTTTTTTCTCAGGAAAAAAAATAAGATATAGAACAATTGTAAATAGCCCTAAATAGCAGTATAGCAATAGATTAAGTAGCTGATTAAGTGATTGCATTAAGATAGTAACCTCTTAATAAAATTCTTATCCTTTTCTTTTTTTAAACCAACCTTTTCAATTAGATAAATAGTTCCTTCGATATTGATAGTTGTATTGTTATTTAAAACCTCCTTTAATTCTAAATTCTTACCTTTTATTAGGTATAATTCTTTATTTATTTCAATATTAAAATAATTACTATTAAATTCCTTTAATAAAGTAATATTATTAACTACAATTTTATTATTATAAACTATAAAATTAGCATTATCCATAAAATCACCATTTAATAATATGTCTTTATTGTAAAAAAAATAACTTTATACTATAATTTATTATAGAAAGAAGTGATTGAAATGTTTATTTATGAAAGAAGAGCATATTATCATGAAACTGATCAAATGGGGGTTATTCATCATTCAAATTATTTAAAATGGATGGAAGAGGCTCGTATTAATTTTTTAGATAGTATTGGATTATGCTATAAGAAGATGGAAGAGATTGGTATAATTTCTCCAGTATGTTCTGTATCTATTGATTATAAAAAACCAGTTAAATTTGATGATATAGTGACAATTAGTATTTTTGTTAAAACATATACAGGAATTAAATTTGAAATAGAATATGAAATAAGAAATAAGAATACAAATGAATTATGTGTTAAGGCTTATTCTAAACATTGTTTTTTAAAGGATAATAATGTTATTTCTTTAAAAAGAGAATATCCTGATTTTCATCAAAAATTTCAAGCTTATCTTAATGATTAGTTAATTAATTTTAATTACAATGAGTGATGCATCATCTTTAAGCTCATTGTTTTCTTTTTGCTTTATTTTATTTATAATTGTTGATAATATATAATCTGTTGAATTAGAATAGTCAATTTCATTTAATTCTTTAATACTTATAAAATCTGAAATACCATCAGATAAAAGAAGTATAACGTCATCCTTAAAATATTCTAATTCATAGCTAGAATTAATATCATCTAGTTTAAATGGTAAGGCTTTATTCTCATAGGCTTGAATTTGTCCACTATGAATAATATATGTTGTTGTTGATCCCATTTTATATAAATTAAGCTTCATATTTGCTGTATTTATATATAAGATATCTAAGGTGGCATAAGAATCATATTCACATTTTAAGTCGTAAAAATTTTCTAACAGCTTTAAAGTTGTTTGAAAGGAAAAATTATAGCTTAGTAACCTTTTTATTAAGTCTAAAGTTTTTGCAGATTCGTAATATGCTTTATGACCATTGCCCATTCCATCAGATAAGGCAAATAAATATGAGTCATTGTATTCCTTTTTTATATAATAATTGTCTCCACTAATAACATTATTATTCTTTGCCAAAATTTGATGGGAGTATTCAATTTTTACCTTTGGTTTTTTATAGATATATACTTCAGAATAATCTTTTTTATCAATACATTTTATAGATATTTGTTCATGTAGCTTTCTTTGGCAAATATTGCTTATAAGCTCAGGGATTATTTTTTTATTATTAGAAATATTTATTTTAAAATATGTAGTTTTATTTCTTAAAAATAAATTAAAATCTAAAATCTCATAACCAAAAAAAGATAATTCATTTATTATTTTATTATAATCTTTAATTCTATTTATTCCTTGATGATACAAATATTCAATTTCTGATGTTAGTTCATTATATGCTTTATATGAATTAGGTTTTAAATTGTTTATCTCTTTAATCTTAAATTGAGAATAATGGGGACAATAATATATATTTTCATCATTGTTGGTTATAGCATTAGCTAAAAAGCAATAGCGCTTATCTAACTTTTTTTGACAATCTGTATCTAATATACAGTATTTGCAATATGCTTCTTGAATTGTTTTTATACGATCAGATTTTATGTCTCTCATTGTATTTAGATTATCATATTCGAAATTAATTTCATTAATGTAGCTATTAAAATTATTAAACAAGTTTTGAATATAATTATTTTCAATTGATATTTTTTTTCTTTTTAAAATAGTTAGAGTTATTAGTAATGTATATATAATAAAATATATTGTTTGTATTTGATGATAATCTAATATTAATAGGAAAATTGGAGGTATAAAGCTTGCGGAAACGGAAGAGAGGAATTGAAAATTTAAAGTTTGGTAAAATATATAATGAATTAATAAACCAAATACTATAAATATGGAGTTATATAATAGATTATTTATAATAAATAATTGCATAAATAGCATGTAGTATAAATATTCATTTGGACTATAAATAGTTATAAGGCATAAATAGCCTAATAAAAAGGTTAAATGAACTAAGTCATCATTAATAGAAACGGTGTAATAATTAATACCTCGCTTATTATATATAAAGAAGGCATTTATTATTCCATAAATAATAATTGAAAAAATAGATATATATAGAAGATTAAAAGAATAGCTTTTTACTATCAGTAAAACAATATTTGTTAATACTATTGAGGAAACAAAAACAGCTAAAGCATAAAAACGATTCTTTTTTATAAAATGATAGAGAACTAAATGTATTAAAAAAACTATTATTAACAAGTATTTATAGAGATTTGGAATAAAAAATATTAATAATAGTGGTAAGAATGAATAATATTTGTTTTCTAAAAATAAGTAGCTGATTAGTAATATCGCTGGTATTATTAAAATATCTTCTTTAAAGAATAATAAAGAAGAAATATAAAATGCTAATTTAAGTGCAAAAATTAAATGTTTTCTCATGTTATCACCTTTTAATATAAAAATTATAAATAACTAAAAATAAAAAAGTTGTCGTTTTAATAGAAATAATTTATAATTATTTAGGTGATTAATAATGAAGAATATAATTTTAAAAAGCTCAAGTCCAAGGCGAAAGGAATTACTAACAAAAATGGGATATGATTTTACCATCAAGGTTTTTGAGGTTGATGAAAAAATGGATAAGAGATTATCTCCCTATGAAAATGTTATGATACTTGGATTGAAGAAAGCTCAAGAAAAAGCAAATGAAGACTATGGTTCAATTCTAATAGGATGTGACACAATAGTCGTTTATAATGAAAAGATATATGGAAAGCCTAAGGATAAAAATGATGCATTTAACATGTTAAAGGAATTAAATGGACACGTTCATGAGGTTATGAGTGGAGTTGGTGTAATCTACAAGGATAGAATATTTAATTTTGTTGATATATCTAGGGTTTATTTTAGAAATTTATCAGATGAAGATATTTTAAATTATGTTAATACAAATGAATGTATGGGAAAAGCTGGTGCTTATGCCATTCAAGGAATCGGTAGGGGATTGATCGATCATTACGAGGGATCGTTAGATAATATAATTGGACTACCTACAGAAAAATTAGCGATTGTATTAGGTGAGATTAATGAAATGGAAGATTAGAGAAGTAGAAATTCCTAACCAATTTGTGCTAGCGCCAATGGCAGGCTTTACTAATGAAGCATTTCGTATTATTTGTAAGGAAATGAATTGTGGATTAGTTATGGCTGAAATGGTTAGTGATAAGGCTATTGGATTTAAGAATGAAAAAACATTGAATATGACAAAAGTTAATTCTATGGAGCATCCGATAAGTATGCAAATATTTGGTTCTGACAAGGAATCTTTAGTTAATGCAGCTAGATATATTGATAAATATTGTGATGCGGATATTATAGACATAAATATGGGATGTCCTGTAAATAAGGTTGCAAAAAAAAGTGCTGCAGGAGCTGCATTATTGCAGGATCCTAATAATGTATATGAATTAGTTAAAGCTGTTGTTGAAGCGGTAGAAAAGCCCGTTACTGTTAAAATAAGAACGGGATGGGATTTTGATCATATTAATTGTTTGGAAAATGCGATAATGATCGAAAAAGCAGGAGCTAGTGCCATTACGATTCATGGTAGGACAAGAAGTCAGTTTTATAATGGTAAGGCTGATTGGGAACAAATAAAAAAGGTTAAGCAAATAGTAAAAATACCAGTAATTGGTAATGGAGATGTCGTTGATATAAAATCTGCTAAGGAGATGCTTGAGTATACAGGCTGTGATGCTGTAGCGATTGCTAGAGGAGCTCTTGGAAATCCTTTTATTTTTAGAGAATTATATGAATATTTTGAAAATGGAAAAATAATTGATAAGCCTAATCATCAAGAACTTTATGATACTATTGTTAAGCATTATAATTTATTGGTTAATTTAAAAGGAGAACATTTAGCTTTACTTGAAATGAGAAGCCATACGGCGTGGTATATTAAAGGGAAACCAGGTAGTGCAAAAATTAAGGATTTATGTAATAAACAAAAAGAT
This sequence comes from Anaeroplasma sp., assembly GCA_051874325.1. Classification (GTDB taxonomy): domain Bacteria; phylum Bacillota_I; class Bacilli_A; order Acholeplasmatales; family Anaeroplasmataceae; genus Anaeroplasma. Next base: position 278 of record JBJEFS010000002.1, on the reverse strand, counting down.
TTTAATGATGTATTAGCTATATTAAAAGAATATTTAAATGTGTAATAAGGTGAATATGAATATTAGTAAAATTCATTTAAAGCATATGACATTAAGGGATTACATTAAAAAATGATAAGTATAAAAATAATGGCATTGAAACACAAGTAGAATTATTAATAATTCAATATGTTTTTAATGAACTGAATATTCCTACTTTATATGCTGATGTAATTATAACTAATACTAGAAGTCAACATGTCCTTGAAAAAGTAGGTTTTAAATTATATAAGCAAGAT
>JBJEFS010000001.1:0-22249 GCA_051874325.1 Anaeroplasma sp. | reverse complement strand
TTCTTATTGGAGCGATTATATTAATATTTGCGATTTGTTTGATTTTTGCATTGATTTTTTAATAGACAATGGCTTAGTGATAAAACACTAAGCCTTAATTTTGAGGTGTTAAATGAAATATAATAATGAGTTAAAGCCAGTTGAAAAAATTGAATTAAATGAAAGGCATATAAAATTTAGATTTATTTTGTTTATTATTTGTTTCTTAGTTGTTATTGCTTCAATTATTGTTATTATTATTTCATTTACCAAAAGTGATAATGGTTGGAGTGAAATAATCTCAACATCAAATATAAATTGTGATGAAGACTTTGAATTTTATTATAATTTAGGAAGAACTAATGAGTCAGCTACATCTGAAAACAAGGCTATATCTGATATCTATACTCTTAATTTAGAAAAAACATATATTCTTTTTGATTCATATAATGAATATCCTAAATACAAGAATGTTTTTTATATAAACCAAAATGTTAATACTGAAATAGAAGTAGATTCAATATTATATGATTCATTGAAAAAGGTATTAGAATGCAATGAAAAACTTCTGTATATGGGACCAATTTATGAATTATATGATAATGTTATTTTAGCAATTAATGATGATTCTGCAAAATATTCTGATCCTGTTTATAGTAATAATTCTTTAGAAATAATTAACAAAATACGTAGCTATATAAATGGAGAGGATATTAAATTATTGTTGTTAGGTGATAATAAAATAAAGCTATCTATTTCAAGTGAGTATTTAAATTATTTAACGGAATTAGAATTTACTAAAATAATTAGTTTTGGATGGTTAAAAAATGCTTTTATTATAGATTATGTAGCTAATTCATTGATAGATGCTGGATATACAAATGGCTATTTAGCAACATATGATGGATTTTTCATTAACTTATCTAATGATAGTAATTTTAAACTTAATATACTTGAAAATTATAATGATGTTCCTTGTGTTGCGGCCCAAATAACCTTTAATAGTCCAATGTCAGTTGTTCAATATCGTTCTTATATGTATTATAGAAGTGATTTAAATAGATATTATAAATATAGTGATGGAACATATAGACATTATTACATAGATGAAGATGGCTATAGTAAATCATCAGTCAATACTTTAACCTGTTATTCATTAAATATTAGTTGTAGTGATATTGCATTAAAAACATATAATATATTTATAAATAGTACGTTTAATATTGATTATATTATTGATTTAAGTGATTGTTATAATTTTGTATGGAGTGAAGATAATAGATTGTTTTATACAGATGAAACAATTGATAAAATAAATTATTATAATAGCTTTGAAGGAGTATATTATGATTCAAAGAAATAAAAATTTAATAGTTGGACTTACTATATATATTTTGATTACTTTTTTATTACCAATACCATTTATTATAATATTTGATAGAAGTGATATACTTGGTATATCATGCATAATATCATGTTTACTTTTATTGCTTTTTATTAATCTTAGAGCAAGTGGTAAGCTAAAAAATGATTATAAAAAGAAATACTATAAAGAGGGTAAATCGATTGATAATTTTAAAGAGTCACAACGAATATTGTGGTTAACCTTTATTGTTCTTGTTATCATCACAATTATAGTTTGTATAGTATTATAACGTAATATATAAAAATAAAAAATGGATCATTTGATCCATTTTATTGTCTATTGTCATATGCACGTTTGCTTTTTCTAATTGATTCCTTATATTCAATAGAATGATGTTCTAAAAAATCATTAAAATCTTTTGTTCCTTGATTAACATCATCAACCTCATATTCAATCTCGTAATCAATATGTCCATAATAAACACTTTTATCAAAAAATATGGTGCCATCCTTATATGGAGCAGAAGCTCTATATGTTGTAAGCTCAGCAATTTTGTGAACAAAATAAGGTAAACCAATCAATTTTGCATCAAAGCCATTAGATAATAGCTCTAATGCTTTTTCCTTGGATATTAAAATATGAGTTTCATCAGCACCAATTTCAGCACGAGTTTTTTTAGTTAGCTTAAAATTGTTGCCCTTTTGTCGTATTCTTAAAACTGTTTTATCATTCATTAGTTTTGTATCATCTGTATCAAAATAATAATTTGTTTGTTTAAATATATTATTATCTAAACCAAATTCAGTTATTAGCATTTCATAATCTTTTTGAGTAATAAAAGTTTTAAATTCTATTTCCTTATTCTTATACATAATCTCACCCTCATATTTTTTAAGTATATTATACTAATATTTGTAGATAAAAATCAAGTCTTGTGATAAAATAATTGATAATAGAAGGTGAATTTAATGAATTATTGTATTGTTTGTAGAGATAATGAGAAGTCAGAGGAATTAAAAAAAATTCTTATTGAAAGAATATTACTAGATTATGATGAGGTTAAGCCAGATTATGTTATTTCAATAGGAGGAGATGGAACTATTATAAGAGCAATACATAAATATCCTAATGCGATTATTTTTGGTTTGCATAATGGTCATTTAGGCTTTTATAATAATTATTCAATTAATGAATTAGATTTATTAATAAATGATATTAATAATAACCTATTTAATATACAAAGCTATGATTTACTATCTTCAAATATTAAATATGATAATAATATTCTAGATGAGACAGCAATTAACGAGATAAGTATTGTATCCCCTGTTAAATCACTCTCAATAGACATTTATGTGGATAATATTTTATTTGAAAATTATAGAGGTACAGGCTTGTGTATTTCAACCTCATCAGGTTCAACCGCATTTAATAAATCCTTAAGTGGTTCAGTTATTGATTCTAATTTAAAGACTATTCAAATAACAGAGATTGCAGGAATTAATTCTAATGCTTATAAAACATTATCGTCTTCATTAGTTTTATCTTCAGAAAGAATTATTGAATTAAAGAACTTAGGACAACAAGATATTTATATTACAATGGATCATTTGTCTTATCAAATGACAAATCTAGATTCTATTATAATTAAATATGACAATAAAAAAATTAAAATGGGTTTTCACTCGCCTGAGGATTTTATAAAAAGAATAAATAGAACCTTTTTATCTATTAATGATTAAAATTAAAAATCCTAGATATCATATCAAATATCTAGGATAAAAAATGTATTTATATTAAAGTAGTATAGATGATAATTATTTGAAGAATTAATCTATTGTTTCATTTTTTATGAGAATTTTATCAATTATATTATATTTTAATGCTTCACTAGCTGACATATAATAATCTCTTTCAGTATCTTTTTCTATTTTTTCAATAGTTTGTCCGGTGTGTATAGCTAATAGTTGATTCATTTGTTCTTTTGTTTTTAATAATCTTCTTGCTTGAATATCGATATCCGATACGACACCCTGCATACCTCCATAGGGTTGATGTATCATTATTTCAGAATGCTTTAATGCATACCTTTTACCTGAGGTAGAGGCAAGCAGAAAAGCTGCCATTGAAGCAGCCATACCAATACAAACCGTATTAACCTTAGAGTTTATAAAATGGATTGTATCATAAATTGCTAAGCCTGATGTTATTGAACCTCCTGGAGAATTAATGTATATATTTATGTCATCATTTGATACTGAATCTAAATATAATAGCTGTGAAACAATTAATGAAGCGATATCATCATTTATTTCGCCTGTCAGAAGAATGATTCTATCCTTTAATAATCTTGAGTAAATATCATACCCTCTTTCTCCGTTATCACTTTGTTCTAAAATATAAGGTATATAATTCATTTTTATCATTTCCTTTCTATGAAAATTATAATTAAAACGTTTACATATTTTTGTTTTTTTATGTCGAGTATAAAATTTATTGATAAAAAAATAAATAGGTGGTAAAATATGTAATGTAAAAAACAATTATTTAGGAGGAATATATATTATGGCTATTAAAGTAGCAATTAATGGTTTTGGTCGTATTGGACGTTTGGCATTTAGACAAATGTTTGGAGCTGAAGGCTATGAAGTTGTAGCAATTAATGATTTAACTGCTCCTGCAATGCTTGCAAACCTTTTAAAGTATGATACTGCACAAGGTGGATATTGTGGACGTATTGGTGAAAATCTTCATACAGTTGAAGCTGGCGAAGACTATATCGTTGTTGATGGTAAGAAGATTACTATTTATGCAAAACCAAATGCAGCTGAATTACCTTGGGGTGAATTAGGAGTAGATGTAGTACTTGAATGTACTGGTTTCTACACAAAGAAGGAAAAAGCTTTAGCTCATGTTCAAGCAGGTGCTAAGAAGGTTGTTATTTCTGCTCCAGCTGGAAATGATTTACCAACTATCGTTTATGGTGTAAATGAAAATACATTAACTAAGGATGATAATGTTATTTCTGCTGCATCTTGTACTACAAACTGTTTAGCTCCTATGGCTGATGCATTAAATAAATATGCTGAAATTCAATCAGGAATTATGAGTACAATCCATGCTTATACAGGAGATCAAATGATTCTTGATGGACCACATAGAAAAGGCGATTTAAGAAGAGCACGTGCTGGTGCTGCTAACATCGTTCCAAATTCAACTGGTGCTGCAAAGGCTATCGGTTTAGTTATCCCTGAATTAAATGGTAAGTTAATTGGTTCAGCTCAACGTGTTCCAGTTGCTACAGGTTCAACTACAATTCTTACTGCAGTTGTTAAGGGTACTGATGTTACTAAAGAGGGAATTAATGCTGCAATGAAGGCTGCTGCATCTGATTCATTTGGTTATAATGAAGATCCTATTGTTTCTTCAGATGTAATCGGTATGAGATATGGTTCATTATTCGATGCTACTCAAACTATGGTTGCAAAGATTGGTGAAGATTTATATCAAGTTCAAGTTGTTTCTTGGTATGATAATGAAAATTCTTATACAAGCCAAATGGTTCGTACAATTAAGTATTTTGCAGAATTAAACTAATTTAAAATTATGCCTGGTTATATTCCAGGCATTTAATTTTTATAGGAGGCTAACATGGAATGGTTTGAATTTATAAATGAAGAAAGTAAAAAAGAATATTTTATTAATCTAATTGAAAAGGTTAGAAATGAGTATTCTAATTATATTTGTTACCCAAAATACAAGGATATATTTTATGCCTTCAAGTTAACTGAATTAAATAAAGTCAAGGTTGTTATTTTAGGCCAAGATCCATATCATGAACCTAATCAGGCTCATGGTTTAGCTTTTTCTGTTATGGGTAGTAAGCTTCCTCCTTCATTAGTTAATATCTATAAAGAAATAGAAAATGATTTACATACTACAATTAATCAAGATGGTAATTTAGAATATTTGGCAGAACAAGGTGTTTTACTTTTAAATACTATTTTAACTGTAAGGCAGGGAATGGCTTTTTCACATAAAGGATATGGCTGGGAGGAATTTACAGATAATACTCTTAAGCTTTTAAATACTCTAAATCAGCCAATTGCTTTTATCTTATGGGGAACCCCAGCTATAAAAAAGAAATCTTTATTAAATAATCCTAATCATTTAGTAATTCAATCACCACATCCTTCACCTTTATCTTCATATCGTGGTTTTTTTGGCTCAAAACCTTTTTCAAAAACAAATGAATATTTAGTTTCACATAACCTTAAGGAAATCACATGGTTTAAAAATGACAATGGCCTAGAATAAGATGCATATTTATCATATTTATATTAATGGGTGATAAAAATGTATAATGATAATTCAGATATGATTCAATATGTTGTCAAACAAAATGATACTTTGTATTTTATTGCAAAAGCACATAATACCACTGTAGATGAGCTTAAAAGAATAAATCATCTATATTCCAACACTATATATCCAAATCAAATTCTTTTTATACCTAAAAACTATGTGACTGGATGTAAGACGTATTTAACAGCCTCAGGTGAATCTATAAATGATATTTTAAACAAACACAATTTAACTTTGCAAGAATTAGAAAATATGAATGATATAGATAAATTAAAATTAGAACCAAATCAATTGCTTTGTGTAGATAAAAGAGAATCTAATCACAAGAAGCATATTGTGTCAGCAACTGATAGTATTGAATATATCTTAGCAAAATATAATATCTCACCATTAGAATTATTAAAGCTTAATCAAAATAAATTATTGTCTATTGGTGAAGAGATAATCGTTGGATAATGATTATCTTTTTTTTTAAGGAAAGCTCAGATTAATATATTTTGTTACAAAACTTTAACATTTAATTAATTAGAATTGTGATATTATATATATGAGGTGGTTTGTAGTGTTTAAATATATTAAGAAATTCAATAAATTATCTTTTGAAAAAAGGATATTAATAAATGCTATAATATCACTTTCATTGAATTCTTTGTTTGCTGCTGTTAAAATTATATTTGCAGTTGCTATATTGGATATATTCTTATTTGTATCGGGATTAATCAATATTTTAGTTTTTGTAGCTAAGCTACAATGTTTTTATGGTATTAAGAATAAGGAAAAATCATTTTTTACTCGCAATACATTAATTGGTATATCCTTAATATTATTTGGTTTATTATATACAATATATATGTTTAGATTTATAATAAATCCTAATATAAATGTTCAATATGACTTAAATCTAGGAATTATTATTGCCTTAATATCGTTTATTGAATTAGCATTGGCGATTAGAGGTTGCTTTATTGTTTTTGGTAGGGGCCACTTTTATAGAAATATTAAGCTTATTAATTTGATTTCAGCTCTAACTGCAATAGTATTAACTGAGGTTGCTTTAACATCATCTATGTTAGAAAGCACTAATTCAATATCACATGGAGCATTAGGTACAATTGTTGGTTTTTTTACTATTTTAGTTGGGGTTTACATATTAATAGCTCCTAAAATTAGTATAGTAGATAAGGAGCATAATAGATATATATTAAATTCCAATAATAATGTATCAAATATAAAAGTATTTTTAACAAATAGCAAACTTTATGGCAATTATTATTATGAAGCAAAAGTGATTGATAGTATTGCTGATGGATATATAATAAAGGATAAAAGTCCCATTTTTAAATGGAATATTTTTATATTAATTATAGTTATTACTTTGTCAGAAATATTAGTATTTCCTTATGCAATTGGAGCATTTTTATTTCATAATAAAGGTAGAAAAATAATTAAGAAACTTGATGAAAAAATGTTTGATTTAGGATTTGAAAGGATTGATGAAAATGATTAAAATACTAGTTGTAGAAGATGATTTTGATTTGAATGAATTATTGACATCATATCTTAAGGCTTCTGGATTTGAAGTTTATAATTGTTATGATGGAACTGAAGCATTAAGTATCTTTAATGAATTAATAATAGATATTATTTTAAGTGATATAATGCTACCTAATTTGAACGGATATGACCTTGCAATAAAAATAAGAGAAAAGAATAAGAAAATACCAATTATTTTTATGTCCGCAAAGGATGATAAGCCATCAAAACAAATTGGATATAAGGTTGGTATAGATGATTACATAACCAAACCATTTGATTTGGATGAATTAGTTTTTAAAATCAATGCAATTGTAAGAAGATTAGAACTAAATAGTAACAATACTATATCAATCAAAAATTTAACAATTAATAAAGAGGAGCATTCTGTTGTGATTAATAATGAGGAAGTTCAATTTACAGTAAGAGAATTTGATATTTTATATGAAATGCTCTCTAATCCAAAAAAAACATATACTAGGTCAAGATTGATGGAAGATTTTTGGGGTTTTGATTCATCGGCAACATCACGTACAGTAGATGTTTATTTATCTAGGTTAAGAGAAAAAACCAAGGAATGTGATGGTTTTGAAATTCAAACTGTACATGGCTTAGGCTATCGGGTGATTTTAAAATGAAAAAATATTTTAGAATTATTGTTAATTTTTTTGTTTATGTTTTTATAATTGGATTAAATATAAGTTTGGCTTTTATTGGATTTACTAAGTTTAAAGACCAAAATGAAATCATAGCTTTACTTTTTATGTTATGTATCATTTGTTCTTCTTTTATGTGTATAATAACTAATATTATTTTTAAAAAAATAACTATAGATAAGGATATTAAAGAAATTATTATTGTCTTAAATGAATTAGTTAAAGGTAATTTTGATGTAAGATTTAATAATATATATGATTTAGCTGATGAATTAGACATAATTAAGGCAAATATAAATTATTTAGCAAAAGAACTAGCTAATTCAAAAAGAATTAATGATGATTTTGTATCAAATTTATCTCATGAAATAAAGACACCATTGGCTATTATACAAAGTTATTCATCTTTATTAGAACATAATATAAACAATAATGAAAAAGAAAACTATCTTCAAATAATAAAGAATGCATGCTTTAGACTTAATAATCTCATTTCGAATATTTTAAAGCTTAACAAACTAGAAAATCAAGTTTTAAAGCTAGAATATAAAAGATTTAATCTTAGTGAATCAGTGATAAATCAAATTTTACAATATGAAGTTTTAATAGAAAGGAAAAATATTAATTTAGATTGTAATATAGAAGATGGCATATATATAGATAATGAAGAAGATTATTTGAATATAATTTGGAATAATCTTATATCAAATGCTATAAAGTTTACAGATGATATGGGAAGTATAAAAATCTCTTTGGCTAAAAAAAATAATGAAATTATTTTTAAAATACAGGATAGCGGATGTGGGATAAATAATGAAACAGGAAAACACATATTTGAGAAGTTTTATCAAGGAGATACCTCTCATTCTAAAGAAGGAAATGGTTTAGGACTAGCTTTGGTAAAAAAGGTAATTGATTTAATTGGCGGAAAAATAGAAATTAATAGTGAAGTTGGCATTGGAACAACTTTTATTGTTAAATTGAAGGAGGATTAATAAATGGCTGAAAAATTTGAATTTAAATATCATGCAAATAATCAACAGGAGAAAGAAGAGGTAGAGAATATAAGAAATCAGTACTTATACTCAGATGAAACGGATTATCGAAAAAAAATTATTATGCTAGATCAAAAGGTAAAAACAATTCCTAGAATTTTTTCATTATCAATTGGTATAATAGGTACTTTAGTCTTTGGGTTAGGATTAACCTGTATTTTAGAACTTGATAGATTTATCATGGGAATTATAATTTCACTAATAGGTATTTTAATTGCTGTAATAGCTTATCCAGTACATAAAATAATCTATAAAAGACTAAAAAATAAATATGGAAATCAAATTATTGAATTAGCTAATTTATATTTAGATGATAAAGAAAGATAGGTTTAATTATGGATAAAATTAACATTACTGCAGGAGAAGCATTAAATGAATTATTAACAAAAAAAGAAAAAGGAATTTTTATTCCTTTTAATGAAGCGATGATTGAAGGAGAGATTGTTAAACCATTATTCTCGAATGAGTTTATCGCAGCTAGGGCACTTCATCATAGCATAAGTACAGATGAGTATAGAAAAAAATTAAGGTCATTTATAAATTTATTGAAAAAACTAGATTACTATGATGAAATTGTACTATGGTTTGGTGATGAACCATTTTGTAACGCTAATAGAAGTGTTGTATTAGAATGTTTAAAAGAGCATAATTATACAGGAATCATAAAAATACATATTGTAGATGAGGAAACAGGGGAAATTTTAAAAATACTTAGTGAATAGACTATAGCACAAATCGCCCATTTCTTCAGGACCTTCAATTAATCCATTTTTAATCCACTTTGCTATAAGTGCTATTAACGCACCATAAAAGGCTACATTTATATAATTATTTTCTTCCTCAAGATTTTGAAATAAATTTAATTTATAAAAAAGATTAGAATTAATTATTTGGGCTTTTGTCAATTGAATTAATTCATTTTTATACTTTTTAAGATTAGTGAACATGTTTATGTAAAATAGTTTTGAGTTATTTTTTAAATCATTTTTAATATTAATATCATTAACATAAATATTAAAGGAATCATATATGTCTGTTAGAACATTTTCCTTTGTTTTATAATTTCTATAGAAGGCAGTTCTAGATACACCAGCTTTATATACTAATTCAGTAATTGAAATATCTTCAAATTTTTTTTCTCCCATTAAAGTAATCATTGCTGTTTTTATGCAATTTTTTGTAAAATTACGTGATTCTTTATTTGTCATAAGCTACCTCATTATGAAATTATTGTTTTTTTATATTGAATAAATCAATAATTGGTGTTACAATTGTAACGTCTAATTAATTTTAGCATTTATAATATGTTAAGTCAAACCTTTTATATTTTTAGGTTTTATAAAGGAGGAATTTATATGATAAATAATATATTATATGAAACTGAGACAGCAACAACGACTGCTGTTACTACAACTGTAACAGAGGTAAATGATGGAGTTGTTTTTCTTGAAAAGCTTTTAGATAAGGCAATTTCATGGGTTACCTCAACAGGTATTAAAATTGTTATTGCGTTAATTATATTAGTAATATTATTTAAAGTAATTAATGTATTAACAAAAAAATTAGCAACAAGACTTGAAAAGAAACAGGCTGATGCAACATTATCACGAGTTTTAGTATCTGCATTAAGAATTTGTTGTAAATCTTTAGTTTTATTGTGTCTTGTTGGCTATGTTGGAATTGAAACTGCATCGATTTCAGCAGTTATAGCTTCTTTAGGAGTTGGTATTTCTTTAGCTGTACAAGGAACACTTTCAAATTTTGCTGGTGGAGTTATCATTATTATAATGAGACCATTTAAATTAGGTGACTATATTACATCAAATGGCTCATCTGGTACTGTAGAAGATATTAAATTATTTTATACATCTATTGTAACTCCTGATAATAAGGTGATTTATATCCCAAATGGAACCCTAGCTAATAATGTAATTGTAAATAATTCAGTCAAGGATAGTAGAAGATGTGATGTAGTTATGGGTATTTCTTACGATTCAAATGTTGAATTAGCGAAGAACTTAATTAGCAAGGTTTGTTCTAAATCTGAATTAATTTATAAAGACAAGGCACCTTTTATTGAAGTTGGAGAATATGGTGACAGTTCAATTAATATTTATGTAAGAGTATGGTGTAAAAATGGTGATTATTGGACTGTTTATTATTATTTATTGAAGGAAATAAAAGAAGAATTTGATGCAAATGGCATTGAAATACCATTTAATCAAGTTGATGTAAACATTAAAAATAGCTAAAAAAGTCATAATTGACTTTTTTTGCTTATTGGGAGTAAAATAATGAAAAAATATTATGAAGCATATGAAGAAAGATATAAGCAAGCTCATAAAAAAGGGATTAAATGGGAAAATGAAAACCATACTCCTATTGTTATGGAAATGATAAGAAAGTATAAAATAAATAAAAATAGTTCTATTTTAGAAATAGGCTGTGGTGAAGGTAGAGACTCTCATTTCATTTTGGAAAATGGTTTTAAGCTTCTAGCAACTGATATTTCAAAAGAAGCGATAAAATATTGTAAGAATAATTACTCTAATTATGAGGCTTGCTTTGAAGTGCTAGATTGTATAGGTGATGATTATAATATTAAATACGATTTTATTTATTCTGTTGCCGTAATACACATGCTAGTATTAGATGAAGATAGAAACTCATTTTATAGTTTTTACAAAAATCACTTATTACCTAATGGATTAGGATTAATTTGTTCTATGGGGGATGGAGTATCTGAAATGAAGAGTGATATTAATCAAGCCTTTAATCTTGAAGAGCGGGAGCATAGAACAGGTAAAATATATGTTGCTTCTACAACTTGTAGAATGGTATCATTTGATTCATTTTTGAATGAAATAATTAAAAATGATCTTGAAATTGTCGAATATGGAATTACCTCAGCAATGCCAAGCTTTAATAGTTTAATGTATGCTGTTATAAAGAATAAAACTAATTAAAAGGAGGATGAATTATGAAACAATTATGGAAAGCAGGTAATATGCTATACCCTGTTCCTTCAGTAATGGTATCATGCCAAAAAAAAGGAGAAAAACCTAATATTATAACTGTAGCTTGGTGTGGTACTTGTTGTACTAATCCTCCTATGGTTTATATTTCTGTAAGACCTGAAAGATACTCTTATCCTATAATAGTTGAATCTAATGAATTTGTTATTAACCTAGTTACTGAGTCTCTTGCCTATGCGTGTGATTATTGTGGGGTTAAGAGTGGCAGAGATATAGATAAATTCAAGAAATTAGGATTAAACCCTCAAAAGTCATACAAAATAGATTCTCCTGCCATTTCTGAAAGTCCAGTTAATATAGAGTGTAAGGTAAATAGAATAATAGAGTTAGGCTCTCATAATATGATTATTGCTGATGTAGTAGGTGTAGTTATAGATGATAAGTATTTAGATGAGAACAATAGGTTCGATTTAAATAAAGCAAAGTTGGTTACATATTCACATGGAGAGTATTATTCTTTGGGGAATTTATTAGGAAAATTTGGTTACTCAGTAAAAAAATAAAATAATTTTCTTACATGAAAAATTTAAAAATGATATAATGATAACGTAGAAAAATCATCTATAATCATATTAAATTCATATTTATAGTGCATTCTTTCTGACAGAAAGGAGAAAGCATTTTTATCTTAGTACAATTTTAACTAATTTATTAATGTAAGATTATTATGGATTCACCTAAAGTAATTGAAAAAAGTCAGTTTTTAGAATTGAAGTAAAAATTAAAACAAATTTATTTGAACTCTAATATCATTCACATTGATGTTTGTCAAAAAAGAAAAAAATTAAATAATATCTCTGCTAAGATAAACGGGATATATGACAATTTCTTATGTGTTGAATCAAATGTTAATGGTTATATTGAAGATTTTACTATCTCCTATATTGATATATTGATGAATAACATTTTGATTTATGAATTATATTAATTTAGTATAACATTAAAAAGTGAGATTGAATCTCATTTTTTTTAAAGTCAAAATATGTCGATTTTTATGATACGATTTTGTTTGGTCTATTTTGTATTCTGTTGTAAAATAATAGTAGATCGTTGAGGTGGTAAAATGAAATATTTTGATGAAGAAGCTCTAAAACAATTGGATATTCATATTGGCAATGCACCATTTGGATATATGCAATTTGTTGTTGATGGTGATGAAATTAAATTAATATATGTTAATCAACGTGTATGTGATTATACGGGGTTTACTAAAGAAGAATGTATGTGTGATGGGAAAATTGAAATTCTTCAGCATGAAAGGATAATTGAAGCTATTAGGGATGTTGCTCTTGATAATATTCAAATGAATATGAACGTATATGTAAGTCAATTCCACAAAGATTTTGATGTATGTATGTATAGTTTTAAAAAGGGGATAGCGGTAGTATCTATAAAAGATAATACTAAGAATTTTCTATTTCAGAATGCTTTGTATAGTACTGCTCCAATATTTGAGGAGATATTTTTTATTAATCTGAGGGATGATTATTTTAGAAAGGTATATCCGTTTGATAATGGGCTAGATGGTAAGTTTTCAGAACTTATAAAAAAAAGATTTGATGATGATTTAATTCATAAAGATCATATTAATGATGTGAAAGCAGTATTAGTAATTGATGGAATATATGAGCAATTAAAAACAAAGGAATTTATAGAATGTAAATATAAACGACTATCTTCAAATGGTACTTATGAATGGTATATATTATGCATTACTCCTATTAATCAAATGAATGGAGATTTTGAATCAGTTACTTTATCAACTAGGTGCATAGATGCAAATGAGATTAAAGAAATAGAAAAACAAAATAAGCTTCAAGAAGCATTGAAGGAAGCTAAAAGTGCTAGTATAGCTAAAACGACTTTTTTATCTACAATGAGTCATGATATAAGAACCCCACTAAATGTAATATTAGGAATGGTAAATATAGCTAAAAAATATATTACAGATTTACCAAGACTTGAAAATGCTTTAGATAAAATAGAAACATCTGGTAAGCATCTGCTTACTCTTGTAAATGAAGTGCTAGACATGTCTAAGATTGAAAGTGGTAAAATTGAAATAGCTGCATTAGATTTTAGTATGCCAAATTTAATGACTGATACTTTAAATTTATTAGAGGGTATTGTTTTATCCAAAAAGCAAAATATTTATTTTGATGCAAGTAATGTAATCCACGAAAATGTTATTGGTGATCAAAATAGATTACAACAAATATTGATTAATATTATTGGAAATGCTTCAAAGTACACAAAACCTGGAGGAACAATATATGTTTCTATTTCAGAAAAAGAACTGGATAGACCTAATTATTCTTTATTTACATTTATTGTTAAGGATACAGGAATAGGAATGAGTAAAGAATATATTGAAAAAATATTTGAGCCATTTAGTAGGGAAGAGGATAGTAGAGTTAGTAAAATAGAAGGTACTGGACTTGGTATGTCAATTGCATTAAATTTAATTAAATTAATGGATGGTAAAATAAATATTGAGAGTAAGCAAGGTGTAGGTACAATAGTTAAAATTGACATTCCTATTAAAATTCAGGATAATCCTGTGGAGCTGTTCAAGTTTACTAATGAAAGTGTATTGATAGTCAATGGAGAAGAATTAACTGGACAGGCCATAAAAGCTATGCTAGAAGATTTATGTGCTAAAACTGATTGTGTAAATACTTGTAAAGCTGCAATGGAGTATATAGAAAATAATAATTATTCATTAGTTATAATTGATTGCTATATGCCAGAAATGAATGGATTGGAGTTCGCTAAGGATTTAAAAAGAAGGTTTCCTTCTTTAAATCTTATGCTAATTGCTGATTATAATAAATGCTCAATTCGAGAAAAAGCATTAGATCTAGGAATCAACTCTGTTTTAACAAAACCAATATTTAAATCACAGCTATCAAAGGCATTAAATAATATTTTTAAAGAGAATAAAAATGAAAATCCTACTATATTAAATCTTAATGCTTTACTTGTAGAAGACAATGATTTAAATGTAGAGATTGCTGTTGAATTTCTAAAACAGCTTGGCGTAAAGTGTGATATTGCAAAAAATGGTGTAGAGGGCCTTGAAATGTTTAAAAATTCAAACATAAATGAATATGATTGTATTTTCATGGATATTGAAATGCCGATAATGAATGGAATAATTGCAACACAAAAAATTCGTTCTCTGACTCGAGCTGATGCAACTAATATACCTATATTTGCAATGACTGCAAATGCATTTTCAAGTGATGTAAGAATGGTAAAAGAAAATGGAATGACAGAGCATATTTCAAAGCCTATCTCATTCTCAGCTATTGTAAAAGTTTTAAATAAATGGTTTAAATGATTAAAATAAAAACAGATAGATATATTTGTATAGTACGGATTGAAATCTTTTATGTAAACAATTAATTATCCTCCTTTAAAGTATTATTTTTATATGGTAAAATAGTATTTAAGGAGGATCTTTTTATGAGCAAATATGTAATTGCAATCGATCAAGGAACTACATCTTCAAGAGTAATAATATTTGATGAAAGAGGAAATATAATTTGTAAGCTTCAAAAAGAATTTGAACAGATTTATCCTTTTTTAGGTGCTGTTGAACATGACCCAAATCAAATATATGAAGATGTTGTTGAATTATTTATTAAGGCTTTAAATAATGTAAATATAGATTATAATGATATTATCGGTGTTGGAATAACAAATCAAAGAGAGACAACTGTAATTTGGAATAAGGAAACTGGAGAGCCAATTTATAATGCAATAGTATGGCAATCTAATCAATCTAATGAAATATGTCAAAAATTAAAGGATGATGGGTATAGTGATTTTATTCAGAATAGAACTGGTCTTTTAATTAACCCATATTTCAGTGCTACTAAAATTAAATGGATCTTAGATCATGTTGAAGGATCATATGAATTAATGAATGATGGTAAGCTTATGTTTGGCACAATTGATACATGGCTTACGTATAAATTAACAAATGAACATGTTACTGATTATACTAATGCATCAAGAACGATGCTATTTAATATTAACACATTAACGTGGGATGATGATATTTTATCAATCCTAGGTATCAATAAGAATATACTACCTAGGGTTGTTGATTGCAATTCTACAATAGGTTATATAAAAGAAAAAAGAATTAGTGATTTAGTTAATTTGCAGATATGTGCAATTGCAGGAGATCAACAGGCCTCATTAATAGGACATACTTGTTTTAATTTAGGAGATTTAAAAATCACATATGGTACAGGTAGCTTTATGTTATTAAATATAGGTGATAAACCTATTTTAAGTCATAACGGCTTATTAACTACTATTGGATATTCAATAGATGGCAAGATTAGCTACGCACTTGAGGGTTCAGTTTTTGTTGCTGGAAGTGCTTTTCAGTTTATTAAAGATAATTTAGAAATAGTCAAAAGCTTAGCAGATGATGAATTTTCCTCTAAAACATCTAATGGAATTTTCTTTGTTCCTTCCTTAACTGGTCTTGGAGCACCATATTGGAATTCTTTATGCAAGGGGGCTATATTTGGTTTAACAAGGGCAACTAAAAAATCAGATATAGCGTGGGCAACCATTGAAGGTGTATCATACCTAAATAATGATGTTCTTACATCAATGTTAGAACAAACAAATATTAAATTAGAGGATATATCAGTCGATGGTGGTGCTTCATTAAATTCTAATTTAATGCAAACACAGGCTAATATTATGAATAGTTCTATTAAAACAATATCTACAAGTGAGGCGACAAGCTTAGGCATATTTTATTTAGTTGGCTTGAATAAAAAATTATTTCAAAATATTAATCAGGTAAAGACTCTTTATAAAGCTATTAAACAGTATAATCCAGATAGAAATTATAAGCCTGAGTATGATAAATGGAAAAAGGCTGTAAAGGCATGTATGGAGTTTTAATTTATGAGAAGATTTAATGAAAATAAAAAAAATATAAATGAATATACTGCTGTTTTTAAGGTTAATCGTAGTGATGAGCTATTAACATTTTTACTTAGTAAATGTAACACCTCAAGAAATAATGTTAAAGCTTTGTTATCTAATCGTCAGATTGTAGTTAATGGTAATGTGGTAACGCAATATAATTATATTATTGCAAAAGATGATGAGATTAAAATATTAAAGCATCCTAATAAAGCTTTGCCTACTTTTAAAGTAAAAAAAGATAATTTAAAGCGATATAAACTAAATATTATTTATGAAGATAAAGACTTTATTGCAATTGATAAGCCAACAGGTTTATTATCTGTAGAAAGTGATAAAGATGATGAATGCGCATATAAGTATTTAAATGATTACTTACAATCTAAGAATCCTAGTTCAAGAGCTTTTCAGCTTCATAGAATTGATAAAGATACATCTGGTGTTTTAATTTTTACAAAAAATGTTAAGCTCCATTCAATGCTAAAGCTTAACTGGAATGATTATGTATTAACAAGAGAATATTATGCGGTTGTTGAAGGTAATTTAGAAAAAAAAGCTGGTATTATTGAATCTAATTTGTTAAAATCAGAAAATAATCTAATGTATTCAGCAAAAGGACATGATGGTGTAAAGGCCATAACAAATTATAGTGTTGTTTTAGAAAATAAACTATATTCATTATTAAGAGTTCAAATTGCTACAGGAAGAAAGAATCAAATTAGAGTTCATATGAAAGATATTAATCATCCTATTGTTGGTGATGAAAAATATGGAAGTGGGAATAATCCAATCAATAGATTAGGATTACATGCTTCAAAACTTGAGATTATTCATCCAATAACAAAAGAGATATTAGTTTTTGAAGCACCTATTCCAGGTGTATTTAAGGGATTATTTGGGAGGAAATAAGGAAAATGAGCGATAATGATAATAAGAAGTATGCAGTATTGATTGATTCTGAAAATGCTCAATATGATAAAATGAATGAAATTTTTCAGGAATTGACTTTATATGGTGATACACCTATTAGATATTTGGTTGGTGATTTTACTAATAGTCATATTTCTCATTGGATAGAGGTTTGTAAGAAACACGCGATAACATGTATACAAACAATTAATTTTACTAAAGGAAAAAATTCATTAGATATTTCTCTAGTAATAGAAGGTATGAAAATACTATATGAAAAAACATTTATTGATGGTATTGTAATTGTTGCATCAGATAGTGATTATACCTCTCTTGCTAGAGAATGGAGAAATGCTGGGAAGAAGGTTATTGGGATTGGAGAAGAAAAAACGCCAGAATCATTTCGTTCTTCATGTAATAATTTCATATTTTTAGAGAATATTATTAAAAAAATTGATAGTGATGTATCTAGTGAAACAAGTAATGAAACTCAAATTTCTTTAACTGATATTAAGGGAATTGCAGAACTTTGTTTAAATAATAATAATGGTAAGGAACTATTGTCACGTGTTGTTGAAACAATCAAGAAAGCATATTCATCATTTGATTATCGAAGTTATGGTTATCGAAATGCTAAAGATTTTTTCTCCAAGAGTTTTGATAATTTTGTAATTGTACCATATTCAAATTCAAAAACAACCTTTTGTTTAGCTTTTAAAGATGTTGTCGATATAGAGGAAGCCAAAGAAATTAAAAATATGACAGTGAAAAAAAAGAATGTTAAGCTTAATAAAAAGGATGAGACTAAATCTAAAAAAGAAAATTTTACACCTGAAATAAAAAATAAAATAGTTGAGATTTTTAAATCATTAAATGTGAAAAGTATATCTATAAATGAATTTGCAAATGTATTAAATAAAAAGAATATAAAATGTAGAGATTGTGGCTATAAAAAATTTAAAGATATGATTTTGAATGTTGAGGAATTAATAGTTGAAGATAATTTTGTTTTCTTAAAAAATAATTTTTCCGGTGTAAAAATAAGTATAGAAGAAGTAGAAGACAAATTAGATTTTCATGAGGATAAAAATGACAATTAATGAAATGATGGCAGAATATAAAGCTAATATAAATATTCTTGCTACAATTAATTTAGAATATACTAAGTCTCTTGGAAAAAGCCATGAGTTTTCATCTTTATCAAACACATTAGTCACTGCATTAAACCAGTTTGAAAAATTTTATTATGTTGTTGATAATAAAATGGAGTATGTCAATGAAATATTAAAATTTTCTAAAATGGCTATTGATATATTCGAATTAAAGCCTCAAGAGGTAGTAAATTTAAATGTTTTCAAAAAGAAAAAAATGTATAAGAGGAATTATCAAAAGAATAAACAAAAAATAGATAATGTATTGGAACAAATGAATATAATTAGTAGAATTATAGATAGAAGTGTTATTATTAACTAAATTTTTAGATAATATCTTGTCAAAATGAATAAAAAATAGTAAAATAATTTGGCGATAAAAAATAGGAGGATAAAGCTTATGCTAGATCAATACGCGACAATAAATAAAATACGAAGAAAAATATTTGAAGAAGTATCAAAGCTTGCTTATGAAGGCGGAGATTATAGAAGAATTGAAGCTCTTCCCTATACTATTCTTAAGGACTTAAAAAGTAAATACAGATCATCTATATTTTTAGAAAGAGCTATTGTAGCAGAAAGACTTAGATTGGCTGTTGGATTGCCCAATCGATCTGCTGAAAATCATGAACCTGTCTCAAAGGGCATAGAGGATGCTGTTAGAACAGAAAGATTCTATGAACCACCTCTTGTAAATGTTATTGATTTTGCATGTAACGCATGTCCACCAGAATCATATTTTGTAACAAATGCTTGTGCAGGTTGTCTTGCAAGTCCATGTCAAAATGTTTGTCCTAAGGGTGCTATTTCATTTGTTAATGGTAAGTCTTTTATTAATGATGAACTATGTATTAAATGTGGAAAATGTGCAAATGCATGTCCGTATTCAGCTATTGTTCATAGAGAACGTCCTTGTGCAAAGGCATGTGGAATGGATGCAATTGAATCTGATGAAGAGGGTCGTGCTAAAATTAATTATGATAAATGCGTAAGCTGTGGTATGTGTATTGTAAATTGTCCATTTGGTGCAATAGCTGACAAATCACAAATTTTTCAAGTAATTCAAACAATCAAGAGCGAAACACCAGTTTATGCTATTATAGCTCCAGCATTTGTAGGACAATTTGGACCAAAGGTTAACTTAAAAACAATTGATGATGCAATGAGCCAATTAGGCTTTGATGGTGTCTATGAGGTTTCAATTGGTGCAGATTTATGTACTATTGAGGAAGCAGAGGATTTCTTGACAAATGTACCTAATAAATTGGCATTTATGGGAACATCTTGTTGTCCAAGCTGGTCTGTAATGGCTAAGAAGGAATTCCCTGAATTTGAAAAAAATATTTCAATGGCTTTAACACCAATGGTTTTAACAGCGAGATTAGTTAAAAAAGAACATCCTGAGTGTAAAATAGTGTTTATCGGACCATGTTCTGCTAAAAAGCTTGAGGCATCTCGTAAGAGTGTTAGAAGCGATGTTGATTTTGTATTAACATTTGAAGAATTAATGGGTATGTTTACTGCTAAAAATGTTAATTTTAATAAATTAAAGGAAAATCCACTTAGAAATGAAACATCATCTGATGGACGTGGATTTGCAGTTGCCGGAGGTGTAGCTCAGGCTGTTGTCAATGTTATTAATAGAATAGAACCAAATAGAGAAATTAAGGTTGAATCTGCTCAAGGATTATCAAATTGTAAGAAGATGCTACAATTAGCAAAAACAGGTAAATATGATGGATATTTACTTGAAGGTATGGCTTGTCCAATGGGATGTGTAAGTGGTGCAGGTACTATTAACAGCTGTACTAGAACTAAGGGTCAGGTGGAATTGTCTAAGCGTGAAACAACACTAAAGAGTCCTCTTGATTCAAAATATAAGTCAAAGGTTGGAAAACTTGATTAATTAAGGAGAATATTATGATTAGAATAGGTATATATGGATATGGTAATTTAGGACGTGGCGTTGAAGCTGCAGTAAAAAATAATCCAGACATGGAATTGAAGGCAGTATTCACAAGAAGAAATCCGAAGACAGTAGCTATTTTGACTCCTAATGTTAATGTTTATAGTATTGATGAAGTTAATAATTTTAAAAATGATATAGATGTTATGATACTTTGTGGTGGATCTGCAACAGATCTTCCTATTCAGACACCTGAGCTTGCATTAAATTTTAATGTAGTTGACTCATTTGATACTCATGCTAGAATATTTGAACATTATAATAATGTTGATTTAGCTTGCAAAAAGTCAAGTCATATAGGAATAATTTCTACAGGTTGGGATCCAGGAATGTTTTCTTTAAACAGAGCAATTATGGAAGCAATTCTTCCTAATGGAAACGATTATACATTTTGGGGTAAGGGTGTCAGCCAAGGTCATAGTGATGCAATAAGAAGAATAAAAGGAGTAGTTGATGCTCGTCAGTACACTATTCCAGTAGATAAAGCACTAGAAAGTGTAAGAAATGGTGAAAATCCTACTCTTACAACTAGACAAAAGCACATAAGAGAATGTTTTGTTGTTGCAGAAAGTAAAGAATTAGAACCTCAAATAGAAAAAGAAATTAAAGAAATGCCTAATTATTTTGCTGATTATGATACTACGGTTCATTTTATTTCTTTAGATGAATTGAAGAAAAATCATAATGGAATTCCTCATGGTGGTTTTGTTATTAGATCGGGAGCAACAGGAATGGATTTATCTACTAAGCATGTCATTGAATATAGCTTAAAGCTTGAATCTAATCCAGAGTTTACTGGTAGTGTTTTAGCAGCTTATGCAAGAGCAGCTTATAGGTTAAATCAAAAAGGTGAAGTCGGTTGTCGAACTGTTTTTGATATTGCTCCTAGGGATATATCATTAGCTTCATATGAGGATTTATTAAAGCATACGCTATAAAATGAGATGAGTTTTACTCATCTTTTTTTTAAAAATTAATACAATAAACTAAAATGTAAAAATTTTATTAATAGTTAATTCATTAATATCGTAATATTGTTATTTTTATTAGATTATTTCTCACTTTTATTTACTATCTTCATATTATAATAATGGAAGTATTGGAGGTCCATTTATAATATGAATCAAAACTTTCTAACTTCAAGAGAACTAGAAATTTTTAAACTTTTGATAAATAATGAAACAACAAAAACGATTGCTAGAAAACTCGGTATTAGTGAAAAAACAGTTCGTAATCATATATCAAATGTGATTGGAAAATTAGGGGTTTCAAGTA